>NZ_JAPTFQ010000050.1:0-36638 GCF_030985535.1 Stenotrophomonas sp. Sm2128 | reverse complement strand
CCCCGCCCACTACCTGCATCCGGATGGGACCTGCATCCCGGAACGGAAAAGGCCGGCATTCGCCGGCCTTTTCGTTCACCACGCCGGGGCGTGGATCATTCTGATTCCCACCACATCCAGAAGCTGTCCCACAGGCGCTTGAAGAAGCCGGCCTGCTCGACGGCGGCCACGGCCACCAGCGGTGCCTCGGCGATGACCTTGCCATCCAGGGTGACCTTCACGGTACCGATCTGCTGGCCGGCGGTGAACGGTGCTTCCAGGGTCTTGGGTACGTCGATGCTCGGCTTCAGGTCGTTGTAGCGGCCGCGCGGCACGCTGACCAGCATCGGCTGGGCCACGCCCAGCTGCACCTTGTCGGTGGTGCCCTTCCAGACCTTGTGCTCGGCCACGGCCTTGCCCGGCTCGTAGAGGCGGTGGGTCTCGAAGAAGCGGAAGCCCCAATTCAGCAGGGCCAGGCTGTCATCGGCACGCTGCTTCTCCGACGCACCGCCCAGCACCACCGCGATCAGGCGCTGGTCGCCACGCTGGGCCGAGCTCATCAGGCAGTAGCCCGCCTCGGAGGTGTGGCCGGTCTTGATGCCGTCCACGCTGCCATCGCGCCACAGCAGCAGGTTGCGGTTCGGCTGCTTGATGTTGCCGACCTGGAATTCCTTGATCTTGTTGTACGCGTAGGTTTCCGGGTAATCGCGGACCATCGCGCGGCCCAGCAGCGCCAGGTCGTAGGCGGTGCTGTGGTGGCCCTGCGCGGTCAGACCATGGGCGTTGACGAAGTGCGAGTCCTTCATGCCGATCTTGGCGGCGTAGCTGTTCATCAGCGAGGCAAAGGCCTCTTCGCTGCCAGCCACATGTTCGGCCAGGGCGATCGCGGCATCATTGCCGGACTGGATTGCCATGCCCTTTTCCATGTCTTCCAGGCGCGCGGTCTGGTTGACCGGGAAGCCGCTGTAGCTCCCATCGGTGCCAGCGCCGCCCTCGCGCCAGGCGCGCTCGCTCATCATCACCTGGTCATCCGCACGGACCTTGCCGTTCTTGACCTCGGCGGCGATCACGTAGGACGTCATCACCTTGGTGATGCTGGCCGGGGCCAGCTGCTCGTGGATGTTTTCACCAGCCAGCACCTGGCCGGTGGCGTAATCCATCAGCACCCAGGCCTTGGACACGCTTGGCGCCGGGGCCGGCGGAGTGGCGACGGTGGCCGGGGCGGCGGCGGCGGCGGGCGCCGGCATGGCCGGAGTCGGCAGCGGCGTCTGGGCGGAAGCCAGGCCCACCACCAGGGTGGCGGCCAGGGCGGTGGCGGCGGAACGGAAATTCATTGGACAGCAGGCTCCAGGGGACGGCCGGGAATGGAGGGTGGAACGTAACGGCCATTGTAAGGCCGGGGGAGCATGGGCCGGCAGCACCGGCCCGGGCGGATCAGTCCTTGACGATCTGCGGCGAACCCAGGCCCAGACCGGCGATGCGACCGACAAGTTCCGCCGCACTGGCATGGTCGCTTGCCGGAACACGCAGGCGGAACAGGGTACGGCCACCGGCGGCGATGTCGCTGATGGTCGCGCCGACGATGCCGGCGGCACTGAGCTGGCCCATCGCGCGGTTGGCGTTGTCGCGGTTGGAGAAGCTGGCGACCTGCACCATCACCGCGCCGACCATCTGCTGCGACAGGCTCGGCGCCGCCGCGGCGGCACGCACCGGTGCCGGTGCCGGTGCCACCGCGCGCGGGGCCGTGCTGGCGACAACCGCCGGAGCCGGCGCGGAATTGCGCACCACCGGCGCGCTTGGCGGCAGGCTGCTGACCGCCACATCCGGCGCGGTGCTGGCCACGCCCCGGGTGGTGGCCGGCTGGCCGCGCGCCGGGGCGCCATCGGTCGGCAAGCGGTTGACCAGGCGATCGATATCACTGTCGGTGGAAGCACGTGGCGCCGGCACCGGGCGCGCGCTGGCCACTGCAGTGGCGGCGGCCGCTTCAGCCGCACGACGCTCGCGACGCGACGGCTTCTGCGCCATCAGGTTGCTCTCGCCCGGTTGCAGCGCGCGCACCTCGACATTGCCGGTACCGCGTTGGGTGATGCCCAGGCGCACGGCGGCGGCATAGCTGAGATCGACCACGCGGCCGTCATGGAACGGGCCACGATCATTGACACGCACGATCACCGACTCGCCGTTGTCCAGGTTGGTCACGCGGGCGAAGCTGGGCAGCGGCAGCGTCTTGTGCGCGGCAGTGAACTGGTACATGTCGTAGACCTCGCGGTTGGAGGTCAGGCGGCCATGGAACTTGGCCCCGTAGTACGACGCGGTGCCGCGCTCGACGTAGTCATGGGTGTCGTCGAGCACCTTGTACGACTTGCCCAGCACCACGTACGGCGACTTGTTGCCGATGGCCGAACGTTCCTCGGCGGTCACTTCCGGCTCGGGGATGCAGGCCACGTTGGGAATGTAGTCGGGCGTGCTGTCACGCACGCCTGGTTTGTACAGGCCACCAGCGGTGTAATTGCCGCGGGTGCTGAGGTCTTCCTTGGCCGCTGCATACGGCGAACCTTCCGGGCAGTGCGCCGGTCGCGAACCACGGCCCTGCACCAGCGTGCCGCTGGACTTGCCACCATGGCCGGCCGTGGCCGGCTTCTTCGGCGCGCTGCTGCAGGCCGCCAGCGCGAAGACGATCAAGCTCGGGACCAACCATCTGATGTTCATGCCGGGGGCAGCTCCTGTCCGGCGATGGCCTGGGACAGCTGGAACACGGCCATCGCGTACATCTTCGAGAGGTTGTAGCGGGTGATCGCGTAGTAGTTCTGGAAGCCCAGCCAGTACTGCTTGCCGGTGCTGCCTTCCAGGGTGATCGGGGTGGCGGTGGCGCCCGGCTGCACCGGCGTGCTCGGCTGGTAGCCGCGCTGTGCGAGGTCGGCCAGCGACCAGGTGGGCATCCATTCGGTCGGGTTGAACTCCTCGCGACCCGGGGCCAGCGTGGCCGGTACCGCAACCTGGCCACCACGCACCCAGCCCCCCTTCTTCACGAAGTAGTTGGCGATGGAGGAGAACACGTCGTCGTAGCTGTTGAACAGGTCGCGACGACCATCACCGTTGCCGTCCACCGCGTAATCGAGGTAACTGGACGGCATGAACTGGCCCATGCCCATCGCACCGGCATAACTGCCCTTGAGCGTGGTGATGTCCAGATTCTCTTCTCGGCCCAGCTCGAACAGCTTGGCCAGCTCATCGCGGAAGAACAGCTCGCGGCGCACTTCGCGTTCGAGCTTGGCCGGGTCGCCGCTGCGTGGGTAGTAGAACGCCAGCGTGTACAGCGCATCGAGCACGCGATGGCTGCCGGCATTCTTTCCGTAACTGGTTTCCACGCCGATGATCGCCACGATCACTTCGGCCGGCACGCCGGTGCGCTGCTGCACGCGATCCAGCTCGGCACGGTGTTCGGCCAGGAACGCGCGACCGCCATCAATGCGTGCCTTGCTGATGAACATCGGCCGGTATTCGTTCCACGGCTTGACCCGCTCGGCCGGACGCGACATCGCGGCGATGATCGGCTGGCGCACCTGCGCCTGGTCGAGCACGCTGCTGATCTGCTCCGGCTTCAGGCCATAGCGCTTGGCGGTATCGGCAATGAAGCGGGCCCGCGCGACCTCGAATGGCACCGGGGTGAGATCCACCGGCGGCGCGGTAGCCGCAGTTGCTTCGGGTGCAGCCTCGGCCGGCCCATGGGCCTTGGTGGCGGGCTGGCGCGGCGTACTGCTGGCCTGGGGTGAAGACGGTGGGGACTTCGGCTGGGTCGCGCAGGCGACCAGGCCGAGGGTGAGCATGCAGGCCAGAGTGCGTCGAATCATCGTCGCAGGTTAGCAGGTCATGGATGAATTAAAACCCCTAACACCATGAATCACAACGATTTGCCCGTGTTCAGCGGGAAATGTGAAGGCGTCGTGATCGTGCTTCCCCATTCAGAGAGAGGTGGCCGGTTGCGTCCCCATCCCCGCAGACGCAACCGGCGACCGGATCCGGTCGATACCTGCGCGGCTGCCGCTCCCCAGTGGCAGTGCCCCGCGCTCCTTGTATCCGTTGGATCAGTACTGCTTCCCGCCCGACGCCCCCTCGCGCTGCAACGATAGACGGCGCGCCGTGCCGAACGGGCCGCCATTGTGCAGGCCGATTACGACAAGTCCATTGATCAAGATCAACGCGGCGTAAAAGTGTGAACCAGCTAACGTTTTTTGCGGACTTTGGTCAGCGGGTGTGCTGTCGTGCAGCGTTGTGAGAACGCTTCCACAGCGAGCGTTGCGCAGAGTCAGGAAGTTTCCAGCCAACGGCGCAGCCCCTCGTGGGTGGTCGCGAAAAGCAGTTAACGGGTGAGGCCAGGTAGATGGGCTGCGCAGGGGCCGCTGCAAGTACGTCCATGTAAGCTCGGTCGCCGCATCCATGCGGCTCACGCCCCTGCGCAGCCCATCTACCCGGCCACGGACAGGTTCCGTGCGCGTCTACCCACGGAGAAGAAAGAGAAGATCAAAAGCAAAAGCGGCTTGGAGGGTTGCTTCATTGCCTTGTGTGGAGCCGAGCCATGCTCGGCTCACAAGCAAGCGCAGCGCCGCGACCCGCTTTTGATTTTCTCTTTCTTCCTTCTCCGTGGGTGGCAGACCGCCAAAATCTGTCAGAGGGCGGTCGGGTTGGGTACGCGGGGGTGTCAGCCGCATGGATGCGGCTGCCAAGCCTCCAGGGACGGATTCACGGCGTCCCCCGCGCACCCAACTCGACCGGCCAACCCGCGGCTTCTGCTTTCCGCGACCACCCAGACACCACCCACGAGGGGCTGCGCCGTTGGCTGGAAACCCTATCCCCCGTGCACGGGCCGGTGCCCGCGCACCGCCATCACCAGCCCGATACCCGCCAGCAGCGACACCGCCGAGGTACCGCCATAGCTGATCAACGGCATCGGAATGCCCACCACCGGCAGCAGGCCGGAAATCATTCCGCCGTTCACCAGTACGTACACGAAGAACGCCAGGCCCAGGCTGCCGGCGAGCAACCGTGCGTGCGTGTCGCGGGCGTGCACCGCGATCCACAGGCAGCGGCCGACCACGAACAGGTACAGCGCAAACACGGTGGCCACGCCGATCCAGCCGAACTCTTCGGCCAGCACCGAGAACGCGAAGTCGGTGGTGTACTCAGGCAGGAAGTCCAGCGTGGCCTGGGTGCCCTGCCCCCAGCCGCGCCCGTCCCAGCCACCGGAGCCGATCGCGATGCGCGACTGCAGGATGTTCCAACCGGTGCCAAGCGGATCCGCCGACGGATCAAGGAAGGTCAGCACGCGATCCTTCTGGTACTGCCGCAGCAGGCCGAACCAGGCCAGCGGCGCGGCAACGGCAAGGCCCGTCGCGCCAGTGGCCACCCAGCCCCAGTGCAATCCGGCCAGCAGCAGCGCGAACACGCCGCTGGCGGTAACCAGCGTGGCGGTGCCCAGGTTGGGCTGCATCAGGATCAGCACGGCGGGTACGCCGATCAGCACGGTGGCGGTCAGTACGGTGCGCGGCGACGGTGGCAGCGGTTGCCGATGCAGGTACCAGGCCATCATCAGCGGCAGGCTGAGCTTGAGCAGTTCGGACGGCTGCAGGTAGAACACGCCGAGATTGAGCCAGCGCTGCCCGTACTTGCCTGTACCGATCACATACACTGCCATCAACGGCAGCATCGACAGCGCATAGATTGCCGGCGTCCACGCGCGCAGCCGCAGCAGCGAAACGCGCGACAGCAGCCACATCGACGCCAGGCCACCGGCAAAACGCGCCGCCTGCCCAGCCACCGGACCGGACACGCTGTGCAGCACCGCCAGGCCCGCGCCCATCAGGATCAGCAACGCGATCAGCAATGGCAGATCGATCGTGCGCGCCACCTCACGGCAGCCACCAAGCAGTCGTTTCCATTCCACGCGGGCACGGTAGCAATGCGTGCTTGCGTGAAGCTGTCAGGGTGCGCGTGCGCTTGTAGAGTCAAGCCGTGCTCGACTCTACAGAACAGCGGATGCAATCGAGCAGATGGAAGCGCGACGAAGCGCGCGACCGGTGCTAGCCGTAGCCGCCGTGCACCGGGTTGTGACTGCGTACGGCCATCACCAGGCCGAAGCCGGCCAGCAGTGACACCGCCGAGGTACCGCCGTAGCTGATCAGCGGCATCGGCACGCCCACCACCGGCAGCAGGCCGGAAATCATCCCGCCGTTCACCAGTACATAGACGAAGAACGCCAGGCCGGTAGCGCCGGCCAACAGGCGCGAATAGGAATCGCGCGACTGGCTGGCGATCCACAGGCAACGCCCGATCACCACCAGGTACAGGGTCAGCACCAGGGCCACACCCATCCAGCCGAACTCCTCGCTCAGCACCGAGAACGCGAAGTCGGTGGTCTGTTCGGGAATGAAGTTCAGGTGCGACTGCGAGCCCTCGCCCCAGCCCTTGCCATCGAAGCCACCGGACCCGATCGCGATCTTCGACTGGATGATGTTCCAGCCGGCCCCCAGTGCATCCATCTCCGGGTCCAGGAACATCATGATGCGGTCCTTCTGGTACGGCCGCAGCAGCCAGAACCAGGCCACCGGCGCGACCGCAGCCACGCCGCCCACGCCCAGCCCGACCCACCACCACGGCAGGCCTGCCAGCAGCAGTACGAACACGCCACTGGCGGCGATCAGCACGCCGGTACCGAAGTCGGGCTGCAACATCACCAGGCCGGTCGGCACGCCGATGATAATCAAGGCCACCAGCACGGTGTTGAAGCGCGGCGGCAGCGGCATCTTGTGCAGGTACCAGGCCACCATCATCGGCAGGCTGACCTTCAGCAGCTCGGCCGGCTGCAGGTAGAAGAACTTCAGGTCCAGCCACTGCCGGCCGTACTTGCCGGTGCCGAGCACGAACACCGCCAGCAGCGGAATCATGGAGATCGCATAGATCATCGGCGTGGCCGAGCGGATGCGCAGGATCGGCACCCGCGAGATGCCCCACAGTGCAGCCATGCCCACCGCGAAACGCGCGCCCTGGGCCATCACCAGGCCGTCGCCACCGGCACTCTTCAAGGTGGCCAGGCCGATCACCATCAGCGCGCCCAGGGCGAGGCACAACACCCAGTCCAGCGTGCTGAAGAAGCGGCGCAGCATGTCGCCGGCCCAGCGCAGGAACACTTTCATCGTGCGGGCTCCGCAACCGTCGGGCGTGGCGTGGCCGGCACTGCGGCAGCGGCCGGCGTGCCCGGCTGCGGCGCAGGGGCCGGTTCGGGGGTGGGGGCACCCACCTGCACCGGGTGTTCGCCCAGCTGCGCGGCCGCCAGATCACCGGCCTGGCGTGCGCCGGCGTCTTCGTTGTCGAACGCGGTGGCACCGATGGCGGTGGTACCACGCTCGCTGTCCAGCGGCTGCATGCCCTCGGGCATCTTGCCCAGCAGGTAGGCATCGAACACCTTGCGGGCGATCGGCGCAGCAGCCGAACCACCATAGCCACCGCCTTCCACCGCCACCGCGATCGCGATCACCGGGTTTTCGACCGGCGCGAAGCCGACGAACAGCGCGCGGTGGCGCAGGTGCATCGGCAGGCTCTTCGGGTTCACCGCTGCGGTGCCCTTGCGGCTGATGACCTGCGCGGTACCGGTCTTGCCGGCCATCACGTACGGCGCACCGACCGCCACGCGCCAGCCGCTGCCGCCCGGCCGCATGGTCGCCATCATGCCCTCGCGCACCGCCTGCACGTTGTTGGGGTTGGGGCTGACCGGCTTGCTCTCGCCGGGCGGCGTCGCGGTCCAGTCGCTGTCGAAGCCGTCGCGCTGCTGGATCACCAGGTGCGGGGTGCGCAGCTGCCCGTCGGCCAGCGCGCTGACGCCGCGCGCCAACTGCAGCGGGGTGACCTTCCAGTCGCCCTGGCCGATGCTGATGTTGACCGTATCGCCGGGGTACCAGGCTTCCTTGCGGGTCTTCCGCTTGTAGGCCGGCGACGGCAGGATGCCGCCGATTTCGCCGGTGAGGTCGATACCGGTCGGCTGGCCGAAGCCGTAGTACTCCATGTAATGGTCGAAGCGCTCGATGCCCAGGTCCAGCGCAAGCTTGTAGTAATAGGTGTTGACCGACTCGGCGATGGACTTGCGCAGATCGGTCCAGCCATGGCCGCCACGATGCGCATCACCCCAGCCACGGCTGGTGCCGGGCAGGTAGAACATGCCGGTGGACAGCACCTTGTCTTCCGGGCGGCGCACGCCCGAGTCCAGGCCGGCCAGGCCGATCAGCGGCTTCAGCGTGGAACCGGGAGCAACGCCGCCGAGCACCAGGCGGTTGAACTGCGGCCGCGACGGGTTCTCGTTCAGCGCCTTGAAGTCGGCATGGGAAATGCCGTTGACGAACAGGTTGGGGTCGTAGGACGGCAGGCTGACCATCGCCAGCACCTCGCCGGTACGCGGGTCCATCGCCACTGCCGAGCCTTCCTGGTCGCCGAAGGCGGCCACCATGGCACGCTGCAGGTCCGCGTCGATCGACAGCCGCAGGTCGGCGCCGGACTGCGCGGCCACCCGGCCGATGGTGCGGATGGCACGGCCCTGCACGTTGGTTTCGACCTGCTCGTAGCCGACCTTGCCGCGCAACTGCTGCTCGTAATAGCGCTCCAGGCCGGACTTGCCGATGTGGGTCAGCGCGGCATTGCCTTCGCCGAGGATCTCCAGATCCTTGTCGTCGACGCGGCCGACATAGCCGATGATGTGCGCAAACAGGTCACCGTACGGATAACGCCGGGTCAGGTAGGGCTCAAGCTCGACGCCAGGGAAGCGCCAACGGTCGACGGCGAAGCGCGCCATCTCCTCGTCGCTCATGCGCAGCTTCAGCGTGACCGGCAGGAACTTGCGGCGCGCCTTGCGCGACTTGTTGAACGCTTCCAGCTCTTCCGGGCTGATGCTGATGATCTTCGCCAGCCCTTCCAGGGTGGCGTCCATGTCCTTGACCTTGTCCGGGGTCACGTCCAGGCGGAACGCTGGCACGTTCTCGGCCAGCAGGCGACCGTTGCGGTCGTAGATCATGCCGCGCCCGGGCACCACCGGCCGCGGCTTGATGCGGTTGGCTTCCGAGCGCGTGGCGTAGACGTCGTGATCCAGCACCTGCAGCTTGAAGTACCAGCCGCCCAGGCCCAGCAGGCAGACCAGCACGCCCAGGAAACCCAGCGCCGCACGGCGGCGGAACTGTTCGGCTTCGGCGTGCGGGTTCTTGACCTGGCGGCGCGGGATCATGGCTCAGCGCCCGCGCTTGCCGAAGCGCACTGCGTCCAGCAGCACGAACACCAGCGGCCACAGGCCCATGCCCAACAGCGGGGCCCACCAGTACGACCACGGCAGGGTCGGCTCGCCCACCAGGATGTGGACCAACGCGCTGACGATGCGGTCGTTGAACAACAGGCCACCGATGGCCAGCATCTGCTGCGACATCGGGAAGAAGCGGATGCGGGCGCGGAAACGCTGCAGGATGAAGGCCAGCATCACCAGCCGCAGCGCCTGTTCGCCGAGCACGCCGCCGTACAGCAGGTCGGCGACCACGCCGCTAGCGAAAGCGATGCCCAGGCCGACGCGCTCGGGCGTCTCGATCACCCAGTACGCCAGCACCAGCGCCAGCCAGTACGGGCGCAGCGGCTGCAGCAGCGCCGGCAACGGCAGCAGGCCCAGCAGCAGGGCTACGACCAGGCTGGCCGGCAATACCCACGGGTTGTCGCGCAGGCGGCTCATCGCTGGGCCTCCGGCGTGGTCGGTTGCCGGCCAGCGGCCGGCACTACCGGGGCAGCAGGATCAAGCGAGGATGCGGGGGCAACAGTCCTCGCTTGCGACGAGGGCTGTTGCCGGCCAGCGGCCGGCACTACCGGGGAGCTGACCGGAGCTGGCGTTGTTGTCGCTGGCGCGGCTCCCGCAGGCACGGTGGCGCCGGTGGCCGGGCCACCCGGAGTGGTTTCTTCCAGCTGCAGGCGCAGTTCCGGCGGAATGCGGATCGCCGCACCGGGGCGCAGCAGCAGCACATCACGGCCACGATCCAGCTGGGCGGCTGGCTTCAGTTCGCCGACCAGGAAGGCATGGGTGTCGTCCGGGCGCAGGCCGGTGATGGTGCCGACCGGGAAGCCGGCCGGGAAGCGGCCACCGAGGCCGGAGGTGACGATCTCATCGCCCACTTCCACACCGGCGCTGAGCGGGATGTCGCGCAGCTCCAGCGTGTCGCCGCGACCGTAGACGATCAGGCGTACGCCGTTGCGGGCCACGGTGACCGGCACCGCGTGGTCGGGGTCGGTCAGCAGCAGCACGGTGGAAGTACCGCCGGTGACGCTGATCACCTGCCCCATCAGGCCACCGGCATCGATCACCGCCTGCCCGACATGCACGCCTTCGCGGCTGCCGGCGTCGAGCACCAGGCGCTGCTTCACCGGGTCCAGGTCGATATCCAGGATCGGCGCCAGCTGCACGTCCAGGCCACTGCGCTCGGCCACGTTCAGCAGTTCGCGCAGCTGGGCGTTGTCCAGCGCCGCGGTCTGCAGACGGGTCAGGCGCGCGTTGGCCAGCAGCAGCTGGTTGCGCAGTTCACGGTTCTCGGTGACCAGCTGGGTGTGGCTGGCCGCGGAATCCTTGACCTGGTTGCCGAGCTTGCCGGGCAGACCCGCCAGTGCCCACACAGGCTGCACCAGGCTGTTGGCCTGCTCGCGCAGGCGCGCCAGCCAGCCCGCCTGATCGTCAAGGACGATCAGTGTGATGGCCAATGCAAGATAGGCCAGCAACCGCAGGGGGCTGGCGGCATCACCGGATCGGGAGGCAACGGGAGGACCGGCGTAGGGCGGCACGGCAACGATTCAACTGGCAGAAGGCGGAAGGGAAACACGCGGACGCCCCGCCGGTGCCGGCCCGCCATCGCGGCGGGCCGCACCCCGGAAGGGCGCGGCGGGCAGGAACGGCCGGGACGGCTTATTCCGGCGCAAAGAACTCGTTGCCGTGCATATCCACCAGTTCCAGCGCACGACCGCCACCGCGGGCCACGCAGGTCAGCGGATCGTCGGCCACCTGCACGTGCAGGCCGGTTTCCTCGGAGATCAGGCGGTCCAGGTCACGCAGCAGGGCGCCGCCGCCGGTCAGCACGATGCCGCGCTCGGCAACGTCGGCACACAGTTCCGGCGGGGTCTGCTCCAGCGCCAGCTTGACCGCACTGACGATGCCCGACAGCGGTTCGTGCAGGGCTTCAAGCACCTCGTTGGAGCTGATCTTGATCATCTTCGGCACGCCCTCGGCGAGGTTGCGGCCGGAGATCTCCAGCTCCTGCACCTCGGCCTGCGGGTAGGCACAACCCAGCTCGACCTTGATGCGCTCGGCGGTGGCTTCACCGATCAGCATGCCGTGGTTGCGGCGCACGTAGTTGGTGATGGATTCGTCGAAGCGGTCGCCGCCGATGCGGACCGAGGCCGAATAGACGATGCCGTTGAGCGAGATCACGGCCACTTCGGTGGTGCCGCCGCCGATGTCGATGACCATCGAGCCACGGGCTTCGGTGACCGGCATGCCGGCGCCGATCGCGGCAGCCATCGGCTCTTCGATCAGGTACACGTCACGGGCACCGGCTTCCTCGGCCGATTCCTTGATCGCGCGGCGCTCGACCTGGGTCGAACCGGCCGGCACGCAGACCAGCACGCGCGGGCTCGGGCGCAGCACGCGCGACTTGTGCACCTTCTTGATGAAGTGCTTGAGCATCGCCTCGGTGTAGGTGAAGTCGGCGATGACGCCGTCCTTCATCGGGCGGATGGTGGTGATGTGGCCCGGGGTACGGCCGAGCATCTGCTTGGCCTCGGCGCCAACGGCTGCCACCGAGCGGGTGCCACCGATGGCACGGTCCTGGCGCACGGCCACGACCGACGGCTCGTTCAGCACGATCCCCTGCCCGCGCACGTAGATGAGGGTGTTGGCCGTGCCCAGGTCGATGGACAGGTCGTTGGAGAACATGCCACGGAGTTTCTTGAACATCTGAGGAAGGAGTCCTGAGGGGTGTCGTGCCCGCCGCGGGATGGCGAAAAAATGGGCAGAAATCGAGGCCGACAAGCCTAGCAACCCGCCTGCCGCCGAGCAAGGAAAAAACTAGCTGAACCCGCGTCTTCACAGGCTTTCGGCCTGATCGGCCATCACCCGGTTCTGGCCCTGAGCGGCACCAGCGGGTAACCTTTGCGCCGTCGGGCGCCCAAGGGCGCCGTTTGCTTGCCCGCTGAACCGGGCCGGCCCACCCCAAAATTCACCGCATAGGCTTACATCGATGTCCGCTCTGATCTGTGGTTCTCTTGCCTTCGACACCATCATGGTGTTCCCGGACCAGTTCAAGAATCACATCCTGCCGGACAAGGTGCACATCCTGAACGTGTCCTTCCTCGTGCCGCGCATGCGCCGCGAGTTCGGCGGCTGCGCCGGCAACATCGCCTACAACCTGCACCTGCTGGGCGGCCAGCCGATCCCGATGGGCACCGTGGGTTCGGACTTCGGCCCGTACCGCGAATACTTCGAAGGCCTGGGCATCGACCTGTCGCGCGTGCGCGTGATCGACGAGCTGTTCACCCCGCAGGCGTTCATCACCACCGACCACGACAACAACCAGATCACCGCCTTCCACCCGGGCGCGATGATGCGCTCCTACGAGAACCATGTGCGCGGCGTGCCGGGCGTGACCCTGGGCCTGGTCGGCCCGGACGGCCGCGAAGGCATGATCCAGAACGCACAGGAATTCCACGAGGACGGCATTCCGTTCATCTTCGACCCGGGCCAGGCCATGCCGCTGTTCAACGGCCCCGAGCTGCGCGCCTTCATCGATCAGGCCGACTACGTGGTGGTCAACGACTACGAGTCGAACCTGCTGCAGGAGCGCACCGGCTGGGACGAGAAGGAGATCGTCAGCCGGGTCAAGGCCTACATCACCACCCGTGGCCCGAAGGGTGCGGTCATCCACACCCCGGAAAAGAGCTACGACATCCCGCCGGCGCACGAGCGCCGCGTGGTCGATCCGACCGGCTGTGGCGACGCCTTCCGCGCCGGCCTGATCTACGGCATCCAGAAGGGCTACGACTGGCTGACCATCGGCCGCATGGGCAACCTGATGGGCGCGCTGAAGGTCGAGCACCCGGGCACGCAGAACCAGCGCTTCACCTTCGATGAGTTCAACGAGCAGTTCAAGCAGCAGTTCGGTTACGCGCTGGGCGCGTAAGCCGAACTGCCCGCGCATTCCACCTTGTCCCCGCGCCTTCGGCGCGCCCTCTTGAACAACAAGGGGGCTTTCCACCCGATGCGCTGCTGGGAATGCTGTTGGTAGGTGTCGACCTTGGTCGACACTGCCGGCCAGCGGCCGGCACTACCCCTTCTGCTGCCAGGCCGCCAGCCTGGCCACGGGTGTTCTGGTAGCTGTCGACCTTGGTCGACACTGCCGGCCAGCGGCCGGCACTACCCCTTCTGCTGCCAGGCCGCCAGCCTGGCCACGGGTGTTCTGGTAGCTGTCGACCTTGGTCGACACTGCCGGCCAGCGGCCGGCAGTACCCCTTTTGCTGCCAGGCCGCCAGCAAGGCGCGGCAATCGGCGAAATGCCAGTCGGCCCGGCTCGGCCATGGGTTCTCCGGCAGATTGACCAGCACGGTGTGAGCGCCCGCGGCGCGCCCGCACTCCAGGTCGTAGGCGTGGTCACCGACCATCACCGCGTGCGCAGCCCCGATGCCCCAGCGACGAAGATGCTGCTGCAGGCCATCCGGCGAGGGCTTGGGCACCGCTTCATCGCGGCCGATGATGTCGGCGTCGTCGAACAACGCCCCGACCCCGATCGCCTCCAGCGTCAGCTTCGCCAGCGCATGGTCGTTGCGGGTCAGGATGCCCAGCCGGCAACCCGCCGCCGCCAGCGCGCGCAGCAGCTTCACCGCACCCGGCGCTGGCAACGCGTCCTCGGCCAGGGCGCGCTCGTGATCCAGCAGCCACGCGCGCTTGGCCTGCGCCGGTGCGTCGGGCAATGCCGCGATATGGTCGAGGATGTCTTCCTCCGCGGCGATCTCCAGCGCGCGGCGGATCGCGGCGAAGTCATGCACGGCCACCGTCAGTGTGCCGTCCATGTCGAACACCCAGTGCCGGATCGCGGACAACGCGTGCACTGCGCTGCCCGTCGCAACCTTCACTGCCACCACTGCGGCATGCGGCTGGCGTCGACACCGCCGGTTTCGAACACGGCCGTTCGCGTGCCACCGGCCTTGACCGGAAACTCGATGCTGATCGACTTGCCCTTGCGCGCCAGCTTCCACAGTGCCTTCTGATCGGTGATGAACAGGGCGATGGCTTCATCGGTCTTCGGGCGCCAGGCCGCCATTGGTACCGGCTTGCCGTCATCCACGGTCACTTTCACCGTGCATTGCGGGCAACGGAAATCACCGGCCTGCAGCACCAGGTAGGCATGCCGCTTCCACTCCGGATGATCGCGGAACACCAGCTGCACCGGTTTGGCGCCGCTGCCATCCACGTCCACCCGTTCCTTGCTGTAGATCTGCGCCGAGACCTGGTTGCCCTTGCTGCCCACCGGAATCTGGTTGTACTGCCATAGCCCCTGCATGCGGCGCAGGTCGCGCGCGGCGTCGCCCTTGGCCTTGACCTCGTCGAAGCCTGCGGCGATGCGCTCGGCGGCGGCGGTGTCCTTGTACTGGTCCAGCAGCGAGGCACCATGCAGGCGCGCGCGTTCCCAGTCCTGCGCGGCCACGGCCATGTCGTACTGCTTGGCCACGTCTTCGGCCTTGGCCTCCTTCTGCGCCTGCGCGGCGGCCGCAGCGGCTTCCTGCGCCTTGCGTTCCTCTTCCGGGTTGCTGCAGGCGGCCAGGGCCAGGGTGCAGGCGGTGAGCAGGATCAGTCGTTTCATGGCGGAGGTCCTATGCGAGTGCATCCCGATTCTATCGGCAGCGAAAAGCGGATACACCAACGGCGGGTTTCCCCGCCGTTGGTGGTGAAGCAGTGACCGGTTGCCAGCCAGCGGCCGGCACTACCGCTTACTTGGCTTCAGCCTTGGCCAGCATGTCCTGGACCGAGGCGGTGGTGATCGGGTGGTAGCCCGGCTTGGCCTTTTCGAAGGCCTGCTTGGCCAGTTCCAGACCCTTCGGGGTCTTCACCAGTTCGGCGTAGATCGGCAGGATCAGCTTGCGACGGCCGACGCGCTCGATGAATGCCGCCGCGCCTTCATTGGCCTGCTCGTAGCCGCTGCGGATCGCCAGCGGGTACCAGCGCATGGCGATCTCGCCATTGGGGGTGCCGGTGAAGTGGAAGGCCTTGTCCAGCGTGGCCAGCTTGTCCAGCGGCTGGGTCGCACCGAGGCCGTCGATGAAGCGCACCCATTCCTGGGTGCTCCAGTCGGCGATGACCTGGCTGCTGGGCACGGTGCCGGCGCTGGCGAATGCGATGCGCGCGGTATCGACGCTGCTGAAGTTGCGCGACTGCGCCTTGGCCGCGAACGCCGGGATACCCGGCTCGTCCAGCCATGCCTTCAGTTCGGCCTCGGTCACTGCCGACGGATTCTTCGGCAGCAGGTTCTTCTTCATGTAGTCGACGAACTGGTCGGTGTTCGCGCTCTGGAAAGCATGGTCATCGAACCAGCCGCGCAGGAACGGATCGAAGGTCTCGCGGCCGAAGCGCTGCTCCAGGAACTCCAGGAACCATGCACCCTTGACGTAGGCGACCTGGCTGAGCGCTTCGTCGGGGTCGCGCTCGTTCAGCGGCGGCAGCGCCAGCGCCTGGTCGGCCGGGCTCATGTCCTTCACTTCGGCCAGCAGGTCGGTCTGGTCGATCTGCTTCTCCATCTCGGCCATCTCCTTGCCGTACAGGGCTTCGGTGATGCGGCCCTGGACGTAGGTAGTGAAGCCTTCATTGAGCCAGATGTCCTTCCAGCTGGCGTTGGTCACCAGGTTGCCCGACCAGCTGTGCGCCAGTTCATGGGCGACCAGCGAGACCAGCGACTTGTCGCCGACGATCACGGTCGGGGTGGCGAAGGTCAGGCGCGGGTTCTCCATGCCGCCGAACGGGAACGACGGCGGCAGCACCAGCATGTCGTAGCGGCCCCAGCGGTATTCGCCGTACAGCTTCTCGGCGGCACCGATCATCTTCTCGGTGTCCTCGAATTCCTTGGCGGCCTTGTTGACCATGGTCGGCTCGGCCCAGACGCCGGAGCGGCCGGAGATCGGCTCGAACACCAGGTCGCCGGCGGCGATGGCCAGCAGGTAGGACGGAATCGGCTGCGGCATCTTGAAGGTGTAGTCACCGTCACGCGCGGCCTTCGGATCGTTGTCGGCGCTCATCAGCACCATCACGTCCGGGCGCGAGACCACGTGCGCGCTGTAGGTGAAACGCACGCTCGGGGTGTCCTGCAGCGGCACCCACGAACGGGCGTGGATGGCCTGCGACTGGCTGAACATGAAGGGCAGCTTCTTGCCCTCGGTCATCGACGGCGCCAGCCACTGCAGGCCCGAGGCGGTCGGTGCGGTGTGGTAGCTCACTTCCACCTTGGCCGGCTGTTCCGGGGCCTCGATGGTCAGCTTGCTGCCGAACACCTTGTCAGCGGCGGCCAGCTCGAACTTCAGCGGGCTGCGCGCGCCATCGGCGGCGACGGCCTCGACCTTGGACACGGTCAGCTCGCGGGTGTCGAGCACCAGCTGCCTGGCGTCCTTCTGCTTCCATTCCAGGGTGTAGGTGGCGGTGCCGCCGATCTGCTTCTGGTCGAAGTCCAGCTTCAGATCCAGCGCGATGTCCTTGATGACGACCTTGTCCGGCTCGGCGTACGAGCTTTCGTCGTGGCTGCGGTTCTCGGCGTTCACGGGGGCGGCAGGGGCCTTTGCGGCAGCGGGGGGGGCGGCGGGCGCGGCCGCCTCCTGGGAGCAGCCGGCGGCCAGGGCCACGGCCAGCGGAAGGAGCATCAGCGGATTACGCATGAATCGGGACCGTTACGGGGATCAAACCCCAATGGTAACTCCCTCCGGCCGCGCAGGCGTTGCGCGGTGCGGGGTAATGGCAGGCAAGCCGATCCTGCGCCTCGGGCGCATGCCAACCAAGGTTGGCATCTACAGGCAGGTACCAACCTTGGTTGGCACGGACCCATCAACGCATGCAGCAGGCCCGCGCCGACCAAGGTCGGCACCCACCAGAGCGGATCACCGCAGCGGGCCAGTACCAACCACGGTTGGCACCCACCAGAGCGGGGCTTACAGCTTGTAGCCGGAGTGGATCGAGACGATGCCGCCGGTCAGGTTCTTGTAGTGGCAGCGCTCGAAGCCGGCCTGCGCCATCATCGCCTTCAGTTCGTCCTGCGGCGGGTGCTTGCGGATGCTCTCGGCCAGGTACTGGTAGCTGTCCGAATCGTTGGCGAACAGCTTGCCCAGCTTCGGCAGGATCTTGAACGAGTGGAAGTCGTAGATCGGCTTGAACCAGTCCGCGGTGACTTCGGAGAACTCCAGCACGCGGGCCTGGCCGCCCACCTTCAGCACGCGGTACATCTCGCGCAGGCCAGCGTCCTTGTCGGTGACGTTGCGCAGGCCGAAGGCGATGGTGACCAGGTCGAAGCTGTTGTCCGGGAACGGCAGGGCCTCGGCGTTGCACTGCACGTAGTCCAGGCCCAGCACCAGGCCGCGGTTGGTCAGGCGGTCACGGCCGACCGACAGCATGCCGGCGTTGATGTCGCCCAGCACCACCGAGCCCTCGGCGCCGACGCGCTCCTTCAGCAGGGCGGCGATGTCGCCGGTGCCGCCCGCCAGATCGAGCACGCGGTCGCCCGGCTTCACCTGCGCGGTGGCCACGTAGTAGCGCTTCCACGCCCGGTGCACGCCCAGGCTCATCAGGTCGTTCATCAGGTCGTAGTTGCGCGCGACCGAGGTGAACACCTGGCCGACCAGCTTCTGCTTGTCCTTGGCGGCGACGTCGCGGAACCCGAAATGGGTGGTACCGGCTTTGTAGGGGGATTCGCTCATGGCCCCGATTATCGCACCGCCGGGGTCCAGCGGCACCCCCTGCCCGTATCATGGCGGGCCACGACTTACCGGAGCCCCGCATGATCACCACGCCCGACTACCAGGCCCTGCTGCAGACCGCCATCGCCGAAGCCCGCCAAGGCCTGGCCGAGGGCGGCGTGCCGATCGGCGCGGCCCTGTACCACAACGACGGCCGCCTGCTTGGCTGCGGCCACAACCGCCGCGTGCAGGAAGGCGACCCGTCGGTGCACGGCGAGACCGATGCGTTCCGCAAGGCCGGCCGCCAGCGCCGTTACCAGGACACGATCATGGTCACCACCCTGGCACCGTGCTGGTACTGCTCGGGCCTGGTGCGCCAGTTCAACATCGGCACCGTGGTGGTGGGCGAATCGCGCACCTTCCAGGGCGGCATCGACTGGTTGCGGGAAAATGGCGTCAACGTGGTCGACCTGGACAGCCAGGAGTGCGTGGACCTGCTGGGCGGCTTCATTGCGCAGCACCCGGAGATCTGGAATGAAGACATCGGTGAATGATCACCACGCAGTGTCCTGTTGAACCCGTTTAATGAACGCTTCAGTGCCGGCACGCCCTAGTGCCGGCAGCGTTTGCGGCCATTGCCGTGAACCAGTGCACAGTCAGCTGCGCAACGTGCACACGCTGCGATAACACCCCGCCCGGCTGCCGCGCCTAGGGTGGGGTTACCGGGACTTCTTTCCCCGGCGGAGCCAGCCATGTGCGCGCACGCCGTACGACCTGCACCAGACTCGATCCTCGACCCGATCCGCGAACGCCTGCAGCGGCAATATGCACTGCACCGGCGCGGCGCGTTGTTCTGGACCGCCTACCAGCGCATGCAACTGGAGCTGGTCCGTCGCCATCCGCTCGACCACGAGCGCCTGTGCAACGCGATGGCCACCCTGGCCGAAGATCTCGGTGCCGTCGAGCACGCGCAGTTGATTGGACATGCCAACGCCAGCTCCACATCGCGCTGACGCGGCATGCACCGCCACATACGCCACACTCCGATGAACCCCCACTCCCTTTCCACTCAACCGAACTGGATTGTCATGCACGCTGAAGTCCCCACCATTCCTCCGGTCATCAACGTTGACGCCGAGCTGGATCACTGGCGCCGCCAACATGCCGAAGGCGCACTGCCGCACAACTCGTTCGGCTCGTACGTGCCGTGGATCAAGTTTGCCTGCGATTCGCTGATCACCCAGCCGCGCGCCAGCGAGGCCGAACGTGACGAGATGTTCCAGACCCAGTACGCCCTGCAGATCATGCCGCGACTGAGTGAAGCCCAGGCCCGAGAATTCGTCGACCGTTGCTGGCAGCACGTCTACCAGAGCAGTCCGGTGCGCAGCCTGCAGGCACCGCGGCTGCAGCGCATGCGCGCCTGACCGCCGCTGCACGGCGCCTGCACGGGCCACTGCCGATCATCCTCGTCACCTGAGTGGGATGACGACGATGAAAGTACGAAACCTGTTCAATACGATCGCCAAGAAGGCCGCGGCCGCCACCGGCTCTCCGTGGACCTTCCTGGCTGCAGTAGCGATCGTGGTGATCTGGGGCATCAGTGGCCCGGTGTTCGGTTTCAACGACACCTGGCAGCTGGTGATCAACACCGGCACCACCATCATCACCTTCCTGATGGTGTTCCTGATCCAGCACACGCAGAACGCGGACACCGCCGCGATGCAGATCAAGCTGGACGAGCTGATCCGGGCGACGGCCGAAGCCAACAACGAACTGTTGGATCTGGAAGAACTTGACGAAGCGCGCCTGGAAGAGATCCGCGCCGAGTACGAGCAGATGGCGCGCGAAGCCGGCGATGCGCTCGCGCGGGTGCGCGCCTGCCATGCAGCGCGGCGCGACGATGAAGCGGTTTAGCGGGCCCCGGAATGACAATGCCTGCCAGCGGCCGGCACTACCATCGATCATCAAGGTAGAGCCGGCCGCTGGCCGGCTGTCCTTCAGCTGCGCTCGTGCCAGCCACCGCCCAGCACCTTGTACAGGGTGATGCGGTTGGCCTGCTGCGCCAGCTGCGCCTGCAGCTGGGTCTGCTGTGCGTTGTAGGCCGTACGCCGCGCATCAAGCAGGGTCACGAAGCTGTCCAGGCCCGCGTCGTAGCGCGCCTGCGACAGGCGGTTGGCCTGTTCGGCCGCTTCCACCAGGCGCTGCTGTGAACTCACCTGCTCGTCCAGGCTGACATTCAACGCCAGCGCATCGGCGGTTTCGCGGAAACCCACCTGGATCGACTTCTCGTACTGCGCCAGAGCGATATCACGATCGGCGTTGGCGATGGCCAGGTTGGCGCGCAGCTTGCCGCCCTGGAAGATCGGCAGCGTGATCTTCGGCAGGAAGCTCCACACGCGCGTACCGCTGTCGAACAGGTTGGACAGTTCGCTCGAACCACTGCCGATGCTGCCGGTCAGCGAGATGCTCGGGAAGAATGCCGCGCGTGCCGCACCGATATTGGCGTTGGCCGCCAGCAGCTGGTGTTCGGCGGCCATGATGTCCGGGCGCTGCAGCAGCACGTCGCTGGGCAGGCCGGCCGGCGGCGGTGCCAGTGCAAGCAGCTGCGGCTCGATGCTGTCCGGCAGCAGCGCCGGATCCAGCTGGCCACCGGCCAGCAGCGCCAGCGCGTTGCGGTCCTGGGCCAGCTGGCCACGCAGGCGTGCGGCGTCCGTACGCGCGGTCTCGACCAGGGTACGGGTCTGGGTCAGCTCCAGCGCCGAACTGCCACCACGTTCGTGGCGGGCCTCGGCCAGGCGCAGCGAATCCTCGTAGGTCTTCAGCGTGGCATCGGCGATCTTCAGCCGCTGCGCATCGGCACCGTAGGTCAGCCATGCGGTGGCCGTCTCGGCCACCAGGCTCAACTGCGCGTTGCGGCGGTTGGCGGCGACGGCGAAGTACTGCTGCAGCGCGGCTTCACTGAGATTGCGCACGCGGCCGAACAGATCCAGCTCGAACTCGGCCACGCCGACACCGGCGGTGAACTGTTCGTTGACACCGGCGTCGGTGCCCTGGCGCTGCATCTGGCCGGTAACGGCCACGCCGGGCACGCGATCAGCGCGCTGCACACGGTACTGGCCGCGCGCGCGCTCTACATTGAGCACGGCCACGCGCAGGTCGCGGTTGTTCTGCAGCGACTGCTCGATCACCTGCTGCAGGCGTGGATCGGTGAAGAAGTCGCGCCAGCCGACGGCGGCGACATCGGCCACCTCGCCCTGCGCGGCCTCGGCCGGCCACTGCGCCGGGATCGCCGGGGCGACAGCGGTGTTCTTCGGCACCAGGGTGGAGCAGCCGGCGAGCGCGAGCACAGCGGCAATGGAAAGGAACAGGGATGCACTTTTCATGGGAATGACTTCCATCGGTACTGCCGGATGGCAGGAGGTCATGCCGGCCAGCGGCCGGCACTACCGTTTCGACAACGCCAGCCTGAGGCCGGCATGACCGTTTCAGGTCACGTCGTGGATTTGCGCTTGAACACGCGCTGCACCACCACGAAGAACAGCGGCACGAAGAACACACCGAGCACGGTGCCGACGATCATGCCGCCGAGCACGCCGGTGCCGATCGCCTGCTTGGCCCCGGAACCGGCACCGGTGGAGATCGCCAGCGGTACCACGCCCATGCCGAAGGCCAGCGAGGTCATCACGATCGGGCGCAGGCGGTCGCGCACGGCATGCATGATCGATTCGATCAGGCCTGCGCCCTTCTCCAGGTTCTCCTTGGCGAACTCCACGATCAGGATCGCGTTCTTGCTGGTCAGGCCCACCGTGGTCAGCATCGCCACCTGGAAGTAGATATCGCGTTCCAGGCCCTTGAAGGTATTGGCCAGCACCGCGCCGAGGATGCCCAGCGGGGCCGCCAGCAGCACTGCGGTCGGCACGCTCCAGCTTTCGTACATCGCGGCCAGGCACAGGAATACGATCATCAGCGAGAGCGTGTACAGCAGTGGCGTCTGCGAGCCAGCCTGGCGCTCCTGGTACGACATCGCCGTCCACTCGATGCCGAAGCCCGCCGGCAGCTGCTTGGCCAGCTGCTCGATCTCGGCCATGGCATCGCCGGAGGCGACACCCGGGGCCGGTTCGCCCTGGATTTCCATGGCCGACACACCGTTGTAGCGTTCCAGGCGCGGCGAACCGTAATCCCAGTGCTTGGTAGCGAAGGCGCTGAACGGCACCATTTCACCCTTGTCGTTCTTCACGGACCAGAGATCGAAGTCCTCCGGCACCATGCGGAACGGCTGGTCGGCCTGCACGAACACACGCTTGACGCGGCCACGATCGACGAAGTCGTCGATGTACGAGCTGCCCCACGCGGCGGCCAGCGTGCCGTTGATCTGGTCGATCGACAGCCCCAGCGAGGTCGCCTTGGCCGCGTCGATGTCGATGCGGAACTGCGGCGTGTCCTCCTGGCCGTTCGGGCGCACGTTGGCCAGCTTCTTGCTGCCGGCGGCGAGGCCGAGCAGCTGGTTGCGCGCGGCCACCAGTGCCTCGTGGCCCTGGCCGCTGTTGTCCTTCAGGAAGAAGGTATAGCCCGAGGCGGTGCCCAGTTCCGGGATGGCCGGCGGCGGGAAGGCGAAGATGAAGGCATCCTTGATCTGGCCCAGGGCCGCCATCGCGCGTCCGGTGATCGGCATCACACCATTGTTGGCGTCACGCTCGCTCCAGTCCTTCAGCTTGACGAATGCCATGCCGGCGTTCTGGCCCATGCCGGCGAAGCTGAAGCCCTGCACCGAGAACACCGAGTCCACCGCATCCTTCTCGTTCTGCAGGAAGTGGTTTTCCAGCGCCGCGATCGATTCCAGCGTACGTTCCTGGGTGGCACCCACCGGGGCCTGCACCAGCGCCATCAACACGCCCTGGTCTTCGTTGGGCAGGAATGAGCTGGGCAGGCGCACGAACAACACGCCCATCAGCACGAACAGCGCCGCCACGATGCCCATGAAGCGCCACGGGCGATGGATGATGCCGCGCACGCCACGCTGGTAGCTTTCGCTGGTGCGGTCGAATCCACGGTTGAAGCCATTGAAGAAGCGACCGGCCAGGCCGCGGTGGGCGACGTGGTGCTCACCTTTCTTCAGCGGCTTGAGCATGGTCGCGCACAGCGCCGGGGTCAGCACGATCGCGACCAGCACCGACAATGCCATCGCCGAGACGATCGTGGCCGAGAACTGGCGGTAGATCACGCCGGTGGAGCCACTCATGAAGGCCATCGGCACGAACACCGCCGACAGCACCAGGCCGATGCCCACCAGCGCGCCGGTGATCTGGCCCATCGACTTGCGGGTCGCCTCGAGCGGCGACAGTCCTTCCTCGGACATGATGCGCTCGACGTTCTCCACCACCACGATGGCATCGTCCACCAGCAGGCCGATCGCAAGCACCATCGCGAACATGGTCAGCATGTTCACCGAGAAGCCGAGCATGGCCAGCACGCCGAAGGTACCCAGCAGCACCACCGGCACGGCGATGGTCGGGATCAGGGTGGCGCGGAAGTTCTGCAGGAACAGGTACATCACCACGAACACCAGCACGATCGCTTCGATCAGGGTCTGCACCACGCCCTTGATCGACACGCGCACGAACGGGGTGGTGTCGTACGGAACCTCGGCCTTCAGCCCGGCCGGGAAGAAGCTCTTCATGTCTTCCAGCGCGGCATTCACACCAGCAGCGGTATCCAGCGCGTTGGCGCCGGTGGCCAGGGTCACCGCCAGGCCGCTGGCCGGCTGGCCGTTGTAGCGGGTGACGAAGTCGTAGGACTCGGCACCCAGCTCGACGCGGGCGACATCCCCCAGGCGCAGCTCGGCACCGTCCTGCGCACCGCGCACGATGATGTTGCGGAACTGTTCCGGGGTCTGCAGGCGCGACTGCGCGTTGATGGTGGCGTTGAGCTGCTGGCCCTTGATCGACGGTGCACCGCCAAGCTGGCCGATGGCCACCTGCGCGTTCTGTGCCTTGATCGCTGCGGTCACTTCCGCAACCGACAGGCCATAGGTATGCAGCTTGTTCGGATCCAGCCAGATGCGCATGGCGTACTTGCCACCGAACACCTGGATGTTGCCCACGCCCGGCACGCGGCTCAGGCGATCGACGACATTGGAACCGACGTAGTCGGCGATGTCGTTGGCATCCATGCTGCCGTTCTCGGACACGAACGCGATGACGTTCAGGAAGCCCGAGCTGGACTTGGCCACGTTGATGCCCTGCCGCTGAACTTCCTGCGGCAGCAGCGGCATGGCCAGCTGCAGCTTGTTCTGCACCTGCACCTGGGCGATGTCCGGGTTGGTGCCGCTCTCGAAGGTCAGGGTGATGGTGGCCTGGCCGTTGGACGAGCTGTTGGAGGAGAAGTAGATCAGGCCATCAAGGCCCTTCATGTTCTGCTCGATGATCTGCGTCACCGAGTCCTCGACCACCTTGGCCGATGCACCCGGGTAGGTGGCGCTGATTTCCACCGCCGGCGGTGCGACGTTGGGGTACATCGAGACCGGCAGCTTGAACAGGGCCAGGCCGCCGGCGAGCATGATGATGATGGCGATCACCCACGCGAAGATGGGTCGATCGATGAAAAAGCGTGCCATGGGGTTCTCCGCTTACTTCGCGTCGCCGGCCGGGGCGGCAGGCTGGGCGGCCGCTGCCGGCTTGGCCGGAGCAGCGCCCTTCTCGGTGGCCTTGACCGGCATGCCGGGGCCGATCTTCTGCAGGCCTTCGACGATGACCTTGTCGCCGGCCTTCAGGCCGTCCTCGACCAGCCACTTGTCGCCGACCGTGCGGCTGACCTTGACCGGGCGCACTTCGACCTTGTTGTCCTTGCCGACCACCATCGCGGTCGTGTCGCCCTTCGGATCGCGAGCGATGCCCTGCATCGGTACCAGCACCGCATCGCTGCGCACGCCGCCGCCGATCACCGCGCGCACGTAGGTGCCCGGCATCAGCAGGCCGTCCGGGTTGTCCACCTTCACGCGCAGGCCGAAGCTGCCGGTGGCTGGATCGACGCTCACTTCAGAGAACTCCAGCGTGCCCTTGTGCTCGAAGGTGCTGCCGTCTTCCATCAGGATGCTGACCGGCAGCGTCTGGTTGTCCTGCAGGCGGCCGGCAGCCAGTTCGCGGCGCAGCTGCAGCAGCTCGGCCGAGGACTGGGTCAGGTCGACGTAGATCGGATCCAGCTGCTGCACGGTGGCCAGTGCATTGGCCTGGCCGGCGCTGACCAGCGCACCCTGGGTAACGCTGGACTTGCCGATGCGGCCGCTGATCGGCGCGGTGATGCGGGCATAGCCGAGGGTGACGTTGGCCGCGTCCAGCGAGGCCCTGGCGGCACCGACATCGGCCTCGGCCTGCTTCTGCGCGGCCACGGCGTTTTCCAGGTCCTGCTGGCTGACCGCGTCGACCTTGGCCAGCTCGGTGATGCGCTTGGCGCTCAGGCGCGCGGCGTTGGCCGTGGCTTCGGCGCGGGCCAGCTGGGCGCGGGCGCTGTTGGCCTGGGCGCGGTAGCTGGCGTCCTCGATCTGGTAGAGCGGCTCGCCGGCCTTGACCATGCCGCCTTCGGTGAACAGGCGCTTGGCAACGATGCCGTTGACCTGCGGGCGCACTTCGGCGACCAGGAAGGCGTTGGTACGGCCCGGCAATTCGCGGGTCAGGCCCACGGTCTCGGACTTCAGCGTGACCACGGTGACGTCACCCGGGCCCTGCTCGGGGGCCTGGGGTTGGCCGCCGCAGGCAGCCACGGCTGCGGCGATGGCCAGCGACAGTGCAAAGGGTCGGATTCGGCTCAGCAACATGACGGAAAGGCTCTTGAAGGAAAGGATCTCAGCCGGCGCTGATACGGCGGACCCTTCGACCGGTAAAGGTGAAGACCGTGAGAACAGCGCCCACCCGGGTGGAGCGGGAGCCGGACCGGCCTGCCACGCACACGACGGGAATGATGGGAGCGAAATATACATACATGCTTGTTTGTTTGTAAACCGGTACAATTCAGCCACGTTTCACCCGCACTCGTAACTACCCATGGCCCGCAAGACCAAAGAGGACACCCAGGCAACCCGGGAAGGCATCCTTGACGCCGCCGAAGCCTGCTTCCATGAACACGGCGTGGCCCGTACCACGCTGGAGATGATCGGCGCCCGCGCCGGCTATACCCGTGGCGCGGTCTACTGGCACTTCAAGAACAAGAGCGAGGTGCTGGCCGCGATCGTCGAACGGGTGCACCTGCCCTTCATGCAGGAACTGGAGCGCACCTCGACCGACCAGCGCGACACCCCCGTGCACGACCTGCGCGCGGTGATGATCCACTCGTTCATCGAACTGTCCGAGGACGAGCGCCTGCGCAAGACCATGGAGATCATGCTGCGCAGTGATGCCTCGGCCGACACCCGGGTACTGACCGAAATGCAGCAGGCCGGCTTCCGTGATGCGCTGGACCGGATGGAGCGCGCCCTGCGCCGCGCCCGCGACCTGGGCCAGCTGCGCGAGGGTGCCGACCCCAAGATCGCCGCACGCATGCTGCACGCCACCGTGCTGGGCGTGCTGCACGGCGCGATGGTCGAACCGGACCTGATGGACCTCAAGCGCGACGGCATGCTCGCACTGGACATGACCCTGGCCGCCTACGTGAAGGACGGCGTGTTCGTGCCGGGCACTGTGCCCGAGCCGCTGCCCGAAGCGTGAGTGGCGCTGCTGCCGCCACCGCCGCGCCCATCTGAGGACAGCCCCGTGATCCTGGACAACGTGATGTGGGGCTTCATCGGCTGTGGCAGCGTCACCGAGAAGAAGAGCGGCCCCGCCCTGGCCAGCACACCCGGCTCACGGGTGGCAGCGGTCATGCGCCGCAATGCGGCATTGGCCGAGGATTATGCGCGGCGCCACGCGATTCCGCGCTGGTACGCGGACGCCGACGCACTCATCGCCGATCCGGAAGTGAACGCGGTCTACGTCGCAACGCCGCCCTCGACGCACATGCAATACGCGCTGCAGGCGATCGCCGCGGGCAAGCCGGTCTACATCGAAAAGCCGATGGCCATGGACCACGACGAGTGCCAGCGCATCATCACGGCCAGCGCCCGCAGCGGCGTGCCCGTGTTCGTGGCCTACTACCGCCGTGCCCTGCCCCGCTTCGCACAGGTGAAGCAGCTGCTGGACAACGGCGCGATCGGAACGCCGCGCAGCGTGCGCGCTACCCTGCATCGGCCGCATTCGGCGAATGCCGCCTCGCCGGACTTCTGGCGGACCAATCCGTCGATCGCCGGCGGCGGCCTGTTCGTCGATCTGGGCTCGCATACCCTGGACCTGCTCGACCATCTATTGGGGCCGCTGAGCGACGTGCGTGGCCTGGCCAGTTCGCTGACCGGCGCCTACGCCGCCGAGGACAGTGTCTCGATGTGCTTCCGTACCGGCAGCGGGGCGCACGGCATCGCGCAATGGAGCTTCTGCGCGTTCCGCCGCCAGGATGAGGTCGAGATCACCGGCGACCGCGGGCAGCTGCGCTTTGCCACCTTCGAGGACGTTCCAGTGGTTCTGGAGACCGAAGCGGGCATGCAGGCATTCGACATCCCGAACCCGCCATCGGTCCAGCAGCCATTGATCGCCTCCCTCGTGGACGAGCTGCGCGGCAACGGCCGTTCGCCCTCGACCGGCATCAGCGCCGCCCGCACCAGTGCGGTGATCGACCAGGTGCTGCGGGACTACCGCACCCGGCAGTCGCGCTGACCGCACAAGAAAATGGCCGCCCTGCGGCGGCCCTTTCTGTTGCAGCGGGCGGGGTCAGAGCCCTCGCTGGGGCGAGGGGTCCGACCCCAACGGGCATTACAGGATGTAGCGGCTCAGGTCCGGGTCCTGCACCAGCTCACCCAGGTGCTTGTCGACGTAGGCGCTGTCGATCGCCAGGCTTTCGCCATCGCGGTCCGGTGCCTCGTAGCTGAGCGAATCCAGCAGGCGCTCCAGCACCGTATGCAGGCGACGGGCACCGATGTTCTCCTGGCGCTCGTTCACCTGGAAGGCGATTTCGGCCAGGCGCTCGATGGCGTCGGCGGTGAAGCTGACCTTGACGCCCTCGGTAGCCAGCAGCGCCTCGTACTGCTTGGTCAGCGCGGCCTTCGGCTCGGTCAGGATGCGCACGAAATCACCCTTGCTCAGCGCACCCAGTTCAACGCGGATCGGGAAGCGACCCTGCAGCTCCGGAATCAGATCGCTGGGCTTGGCCAGGTGGAACGCACCGGATGCAATGAACAGGATGTGGTCGGTCTTGATCGTGCCGTACTTGGTGGACACGTTGGAGCCTTCCACCAGCGGCAGCAGGTCGCGCTGCACGCCTTCGCGGGAGACATCGCCGCCGCCCACGTTATCGCCACGCTTGGCGACCTTGTCGATCTCGTCGATGAAGACGATGCCGTGCTGCTCGCAGGCCTCGATCGCCGCAGTGCGGATATCGTCCTCGTTGACCAGCTTGCCGGCCTCTTCCTCGATCAGCAGCGGTCGCGCGGCCTTGATGGTCAGCGTGCGCTTGTGCGCCTTCGCGCCGCCGCCAAGGTTGGCGAACATCGACTTCAGCTGCTGGCCCATTTCCTCCATGCCCGGCGGGGTCATGATGTCCATGCTGACATTGGCGGCCAGGTCGAGTTCGATCTCGCGCTCGTCCAGCTCACCGTTGCGCAGCATCTTGCGGAACTTGATGCGGGTCTCGTTGTCCTGCGCCGACGGTTCGTTGCGGGCGACTTCCGGATCGAAGCCGATGCCACCGCTGCGGCGCGGCAGCAGCGCATCGAGGATGCGGTCTTCGGCGCGTTCCTCGGCCTGGGTACGCACGCGCACCTTGGCCTGTTCGCGGTACAGCTTCACTGCGGTATCGGCCAGGTCGCGGATGATCTGCTCGACGTCCTTGCCGACGTATCCGACTTCGGTGAAGCGGGTGGCTTCGACCTTCACGAACGGCGCGTTGGCCAGCGTGGCCAGGCGACGCGCGATCTCGGTCTTGCCGACGCCGGTCGGGCCGATCATCAGGATGTTCTTCGGCATCACTTCATTGCGCAGCTCAGGCACCAGCTGCATGCGGCGCCAGCGGTTGCGCAGGGCGATGGCCACCGCGCGCTTGGCGTCGTGCTGGCCCACGATATGCCGGTCCAGTTCCTGCACGATCTCGCGCGGGGTCATGGTGGCGGAGGAAACTTCGATCTTCGACATGGATGTGCTCACGAATTCGTTGTCGGTCGCGCCGGCCGCTGGCCGGCAACCAGGCACGCGTGTGGGGGATCATGAGGTTGCCGGCCAGCAGCCGGCGCGACCCTCAGAGTTCCTCGACCACCACGTTGCGGTTGGTGTAGATGCAGATATCGCCGGCAATGCCGATCGCTTCGCTGGCGATGGTGCGCGCATCCAGTTCGGTGTGTGCCATCAACGCGCGTGCAGCCGACAGCGCATAGGAACCACCCGAGCCGATGGCGATGATGCCGTCCTCCGGTTCGATCACATCGCCGGTGCCGCTGATGATCAGCGAGGTTTCCTTGTCGGCCACGGCCAACAGGGCTTCAAGCTTTCCGAGGCGGCGCTCGGTGCGCCAATCCTTGGCCAGTTCGACCGCAGCACGCTGCAACTGGCCGTGCTTTTCCAGCTTGGCCTCGAACAGCTCGAACAGGGTGAAGGCATCGGCGGCGGCACCGGCAAAGCCGGCCAGCACCTGGCCATCACGACCGAGGCGGCGCACCTTGCGCGCATTGCCCTTCATCACGGTGTGGCCCAGCGTGACCTGGCCGTCGCCGGCAATGGCCACGTGCTCGCCGCGACGGACGCAGACGATGGTGGTGGCGTGGAAAACGTTGGGGTTCTGACTGGGGTCCATGATGCCTCCGGGGTGACAGAACCAGAGGTGGGGACTGCCCTGCGCCCTTCAAGCCACCCGCGACCGGCTGCCGCACGGGCAACGTTCAGCTTTCTCCGCTGCCCTCGCTGCTGCTTCGACGCTTCGCGCGCGGATGCGCCGCGTCGTAGACCTTGGCCAGGTGCTGGAAATCCAGATGGGTGTAGATCTGGGTGGTGGCGATGTCGGCATGGCCCAGCAGCTCCTGCACGCCGCGCAGATCACCGGATGATTCCAGGATATGGCTGGCGAAACTGTGCCGCAGCATGTGCGGGTGCACGTGCTTGAACAGGCCCTGGCGCTGCGCCAGCTGGCGGATGCGGATCTGCACCGCGCGTTGGCTGATCGGTCCGTTGCGGCCGGGAAATACCGGTGAGGCCGGACCACCGCCACTTTCGGCGCGCCACGCCTGCAGCGCTTCGCGCGCCGGCCGGCCGAACGGCACGCGGCGCTGCCGATTGCCCTTGCCCAGCACGTTGACCAGCCCGCTGTCGAAATCCAGATCGCGCCAGGTCAGCGCGCAGACTTCGCTCAGGCGCAGGCCGGAAGAATAAAAAAGTTCCAGCAGCGCGCGGTCACGGCGGCCGAGTTCACCTTCCGGCTCCAGCTCGACCAGCTGCACGGCCTCATCGGCGTCGAGGACCTGTGGCAACCGGCGCGGCGCGCGCGGCGCCTTCAGCGTTGCTGCAGGACTGACCTCGATGCGGCCGTGCTTGAGCAGCCAGGCATAGAAGCTGCGGCAGGCGGACAAGCGGCGCTGCAGGCTCTTGGCCGACAGGCCACGGCGGTGCTCATCGGCGACGAACTGGCGCAGCGCGTCGGCATCGAGTGCCTCCACCGCAACACCGCGCGGCTCGGCCCAGACCGACAGCGCGTCCAGGTCACGGCGGTAGGCATCGAGCGTATGCGCCGACATCCGCCGCTCCACCTGCAGATGCTGCAGGAAGGCCTGTACCGCGCTCATCGTCGTGTCCTGCTCAGCCCGGGAAGCGCTTCAGGCCGGCGACCAGGGCGTCGCCCATCATGCGCAGGAACAGCGTGCCCATGCCCGGATAGAAACGGTTCGGATCGTGGCTGCCCACCGCAATCAGGCCCACGCCCGGCAACGGCAGCAGCGCGGTGGTCTGCACTTCCTCGCTGCGCACGCCATACAGCACGGCATTCTTTTCCGGCTGCAGGCGGCCGCAGATCGGCTCGCCGTCCTTCAGGCAGTCGCGGAACGGGCCGAGCTGCGGATCATCGGCGGCGATCACCTGCAACCAGTCGGCCTGTTCCAGCCCGGCCACCGGCGTGTGCACCACCAATCGCACCAGGTCGCCGGCGAAATCTTCCTGCAGCGAGGCCGCCATCGCACGCAGGGTGTCGGCGGCGTTGTCCTGCTTCATCAACGCCAGGGTCAGCTGGTGCGTGCGCACCGCCAGGCGTTCGTTGACCTGGGCAGTCGCGCCCAGGTCGGCCAACCGTCGTGCCAGCTCGCGGTTCTTCTCGCGCAGCACTTCCAGCTGGTAGCTGGCCAGCGACGCGGTCGGGCCGTCGTCACGCGGCACCACCAGGGTCAGGGCCAGGTCCGGGAACTGCTTGAGGAAGCCGGGATGTCGCCGCAACCAGGCAGCGACTTCGTGGGCCCCGAGCTTGTCGACGGTTTCGGTCATGCCATCCACTCCCCTTCGAAGACGAATGCGGTCGGGCCGGCCATCACCACAGGCTGGCCATCGCCCGGCCACTGGATGCGCAGGTCACCGCCGGGCAGGCTGATGCGTGCATCACGCTGCAGGCGGCCGCGCTGCATCAGGGTCACCGCAGCGGCGCAGGCGCCACTGCCGCAGGCCAGGGTTTCGCCGACGCCGCGTTCATTCACACGCAGGCGTGCATGCGCCGGGCCCATCACCTGGGCGAAGCCCACGTTCACCGAGCGCGGGAACGAGGCATGCTGCTGCAGCAGCGCACCGACGCGCTCGACCGGTGCAGCATCGATCAGGCCCACTTCGATCACCGCATGCGGGTTGCCCATCGACACCGCAGCAAAACGCACGCTTTCGCCCTGCAGCGGCAGCAGGTATTCCTCGCGCGCGTGGGCGAAACCCACCAGCGGCACGTTGGCCGGCTCGAACGCCGGCACGCCCATGGTCACCGCGAACTGGCCATCGCCCAGCACTTCCACCTCATGGCTGGCCAGCGGGCTGTCGATGACGAAGCGGTCGCCCTGCGCACTGCCTTCGCGCACCAGCCAGGCGGCGATGCAGCGCGCGCCATTGCCGCACTGTTCGGAATTGGAGCCGTCGGCATTCCAGATGCGGTACGACGCCACCGAGCCTTCCGCACGCGGCGCTTCGATGGTCAGGATCTGATCGCAGCCGACGCCGGTGTGGCGGTCGGCCAGCTGCGCGGCCAGTTCAGGCGTGGGCGGCGCGGTGCCGTCACGCAGGTCGATCACTACGAAATCATTGCCCGCGCCATGCATCTTGCTGAAGCGCAGGGCCTTGGAACCGGCCTTACTCATTCCCGCCGCCCACCTTCTTCGCAGGCGCAGGCGCCGGTTGCGTGGTCGGTGCAGCCGGCTCCACGGTCGTGGCCGGGGTGCCACTGCCTTCGGTCTGCGCCGGGGTCGCTTCGGTAGCGGGCTCGGCAACAGGTTCGACGGTTTCTTCCACCGGCACCGGCTTCTGCGGCAGTACCAGCGGGCCCTTGTTGCCGCAGGCGGCGAGGAACAGCAGCGAAGCCGCTGCCAGCGGAATCAGGATGGCGTTTCGATGGGGGATCTTCATGCCCCGAGTATAGCCATTGGCGGCTGAGCGGTTGGTAGAGTCGACTGTTGGTCGACTGCTCCTGCAACGGCCGTGAAAAACCCGCGCTGCGCGCGATAGTCGACTGACAGTCGACTCTACCCCCCTGACCCACCCCCACGGGCCGCCCCGGGGCGGGCCATGTTCAGCCTTCCGGCGGTGGCAACGGCCGGGTCCACAGCCAGATCGCCACCACGGTCATGCTGCCGATCGAGAACCACTTCACCCAGGCAATCGGCACGCACCACAGCATGATGCCGGCGCATACCGCCATGGTGATCGTGGCCATCCACTTCCCGTAGCGGCTGACCGCCCCGTGTGCCTGCCAGTTGGCGATGGCCGGGCCGAAGCGTGGATGCTGCAGCAGCCAGTTGTGCAGGCGCTCGGAGCCACGCGAGGCGGCCCAGGCCGAAATCAGGATGAATACGGTGGTCGGCAGGCCCGGTACGAAGATGCCGACGATGCCGGTGCCGAGGCTGACATAGGCCAGCAGCCACCACGCCCAGCGGAAACGCACCACGCGCGGAGGCGTGGTGGTATCGCGAGGGACGGAAGGATCTGGCGCGCTCATGGCCGCAAGGATACCGGTTCAGGGTGCCAGGCAGTGCCCGGCACCCTGTCGCGATCACGGCTGGGCGATGCCCAGCTGCTGCAGCACGAATGCGTACGACTCGGACAGCTCGCGGTAACGCTGGAAGCGCCCCGACTTGCCGCCGTGGCCGGCTTCCATGTTGGTGCGGAACAGGATCGGGTAATGGCCGGTGTTGTCGTCACGCAGCTTGGCCACCCACTTGGCCGGTTCCCAGTACTGCACCTGCGAATCCCACAGGCCGGTGCCCACGAACAGCGCCGGATAGGCCTGCTTGCTGACGTTGTCGTAGGGCGAGTAGGACAGCATGTAGTCGTAGAACTGCTTCTGCTCCGGGTTGCCCCACTCGTCGTACTCGTTGGTGGTCAACGGAATGGTCGGGTCGAGCATGGTGGTCACCACATCGACGAACGGCACCTGGGCCACCATCACGCGGTAGTCCTGCGGCGCCTGGTTGGCCACCGCGCCCATCAGCAGGCCACCGGCGCTGCCGCCAGAGGCGGCCACGCGATCCTTCGCCGCCCAGCCCTGTGCCACCAGGCCACGGGTGACGTCGATGAAGTCGTTGAAGGTGTTCTGCTTGTGCAGCAGCTTGCCGTTCTCGTACCAGTCGCGGCCCATTTCCTGGCCACCGCGAATGTGGGCGATGGCATACACCACGCCGCGGTCGAGCAGGCTCACCGCGGTCTGGTTGAAATACGGGTCCATCGACATGCCGTAGCTGCCATAGGCGTACTGGAACAACGCGCCCTTGCCATCCTTCTGGTAGCCCTTGCGGTAGACCAGCGACACCGGCACCTTCACGCCATCGCGCGCGGTGATCCAGACGCGGTCGGTTTCGTACTTCGACGCGTCATAGCCGATCACCGGCTGCACCTTCAGCTGGCGGCGCTCCCCGGTGGCGGTGTTCAGTTCGAACACGGTGGTGGGGGTGGTCATCGAGGTGTAGACGTAGCGCAACCAGGGCGTATCGGCCTCGGTGTTGTCGCCCAGGCCCATCGAGTACGCCGGCTCGTCGGCCTTCACGTAGTCGCTGCGGCCATCCTTGAACAGCAGGCGGATGCGTTCCAGGCCCTCGGAGCGTTCGGCGATGGCGGTGTAGCCATCGAACAGTTCGAAGCCTTCGATGAACACCGCATCGTCGTGCGCGATCCAGTCCTTCCACTGCGCACGCGAGGTCGCATCGGTCGGTGCGGTGACCAGCTTGAAGTTCTTCGCACCGTCGTTGGTGCGGATCACCCAGCGGCCATCGTAGTGGTCGGCGTCGTACTCGACATCGCGCTGGCGCGGCGCCAGCACAGTGAAGTGGGTCGGGTCGCTGGCCGGCGCGTAACGCTCTTCCGAGGACACGGTGCTGTGCACGCCGATGGTGATGAAGCGATCGTCGCGGGTGCGGCCGATGCCCATGTAGAAGCTGTCGTCCTTCTCTTCGTAGACGATGGTGTCGGCGCTGGCCGGGGTGCCCAGCACGTGCTTCTTCACGCGCACGGTCAGCAACGTTTCCGGATCGTTCTCGACGTACAGCACGGTGCGGTTGTCGTCGGCCCAGACCAGGTCACCCGAGCTGCCGGTGATCACATCGGGCAGCACCTTGCCGGTGGCCAGGTCCTTGAAGCGGATGGTGTACTGGCGGCGGCCGACATCATCATCGGCCCAGGCCAGCAGCTGGTTGTCCTGGCTGACTTCCATCGAGCCGACGCTGAAATAGCCCTTGCCGGCAGCCATCGCGTTGACGTCCAGCAGGATTTCCTCGGCGGCCTCCATGCTGCCCTTGCGGCGTGCGTGGATCGGGTAGTCCTGGCCGGTTTCGAAGCGGCTGTAGTACCAGTAGCCACGCTCACGCGCCGGCACGCTGGAATCGTCCTGCTTGATACGGCCGACGATCTCCTTGTAAAGGGTGTCTTCCAGCGGCTTCAGCGGCGCCAGCAGCTGGTCGGCATAGGCATTCTCGGCCTGCAGGTAGGCCAGCATGTCCTTGTTCCCGCGCTTTTCGTCGCGCAGCCAGTAATAGTCATCGTTGCGGGTCGCGCCGAACGGCGCCTTGACCACATGCGGATGCTTGGCGGCATCCGGCGGAACGGGCGGAGTGGCGGCGGTGGCAGTGGTGGTCATCAGGCTGGCAAGCAACAGGCAGAGGGTGGATTTCATGAGATAGGGCTCCTTGAGGGGCAATGCAATGGCGTCCTTGCGCCCGAGTCTGGGTTGCTGAAGGACGGTGGGCAACCCTGCGGAACGTCATGGTGGCCATGCCTGCCGGTAGTGCCGGCCGCTGGCCGGCACCCTCACGGCCTGCGGGTGGGTCGGTTGCCGGCCAGCGGCCGGCACTACCAGAGCGCGTGACCCCGGTGCGCGGCGTACCATGGGCTGCATGAGTACCCTGCCCCATACGCCGGGCTACAGCCGGCGCAGCCATGAAATCGCTCCGTTCCACGTGATGTCCCTGCTGGCCCGCGCGCAAGCGCTGGAACAGGCCGGCCACGACGTGATCCACCTGGAAATCGGCGAACCGGACTTCACCACCGCCGAACCGATCGTGCGTGCCGGCCAGGCCGCATTGGCCGCCGGCCATACCCGCTACACCGCCGCACGTGGCCTGCCAGCCCTGCGCCAGGCGATCAGCGGCTTCTATCGCAGCCACTACGGGCTGGACATCGACCCCGAACGCATCCTGGTCACCCCCGGCGGCTCCGGTGCGCTGCTGCTGGCCAGCAGCCTGCTGGTCGATCCCGGCCGCCACTGGCTGCTGGCCGACCCTGGTTATCCGTGCAACCGCCACTTCCTGCGCCTCGTTGAAGGCGGCGCACAGCTGGTGCCGGTCGGCCCGGACACTGCCTACCAGCTCACACCGTCGCTGGTGGAACAGCATTGGAATGCCGACAGCGTCGGCGCGCTGGTTGCCTCGCCGGCCAACCCGACCGGCACCGTGCTCTCCTCCGACGAACTGGCCGCCCTGTCGAAGGCCCTGCACGCGCGCGGTGGTCACCTGGTGGTGGACGAGATCTACCACGGCCTCACCTATGGCCTGGATGCACCCAGCGTGCTGCAGGTGGATGACAGCGCATTCGTGCTGAACAGCTTCTCCAAATACTTCGGCATGACCGGTTGGCGGCTGGGCTGGCTGGTGGCACCACCAGCAGCCGTGCCGGACCTGGAGAAACTCGCGCAGAACCTGTACATCAGCGCATCGAGCATCGCCCAGCATGCCGCACTGGCGTGTTTCAGCGACGAAGCGATGTCGATCTTCGAACAGCGTCGCGAAGCGTTCCGCCAGCGCCGCGACTTCCTGCTGCCCGCGCTGCGTGAGCTGGGCTTCCGCATCGAAGTCGAGCCGCAGGGTGCGTTCTACCTGTACGCCGATGTCAGCGCATTCACCGATGACGCACAGGCGTTCTGCGCCCATTTCCTGGAAACCGAGCACGTGGCATTCACGC
>NZ_JAPTFQ010000004.1:0-102536 GCF_030985535.1 Stenotrophomonas sp. Sm2128 | reverse complement strand
CCCCCCCCCCCCCCCCCCCCCACTACCCGTTGAACCCAGGGGCAGAGCCCCCTTACGCCTTGGCGTACTTGCCGGTGCGGTAGATCAGCCAGCCCACCAGGAACAGCACGGCCAGGCCGATCCACTGCGCGCCCGGCAGGTGGAACGGCACGGCCAGCACGTCGGCGCGGCTGCTGACCACGATCGGAATCGCGATGGCGATGCCCATCAGCGCTTCGCCGGTGATCAGGCCCGCGGCGAACAGCACGCCCGGCTTGTGCACGCGGTCGCGGCCTTCTTCGTCATCGGCACGCACCTTGTGGAAGCGCTCGACCAGGTGGGCGATCAGGCCGCCGAGGAAGATCGGCACCATCAGCTCCAGCGGCAGGTAGATGCCGATGGCGGCGGCCAGCACCGGCACGCGGAAGCGGGCGTTGCGCGCCTTCAGCCAGCTGTCGAAGGCGATGATGGCGGCACCGACCACGGCACCGATGCCGATGAAGGTCCACGGCAGTTCACCACCGAACAGGCCCTTGGCCACCGAGGCCATCAGGTTGGCCTGCGGTGCGGCCAGCGCGTTCGGGTGCAGCTCGGACTTCACGCCGATGCCGTAGGCGGTGGCCAGCAGGTTCAGCACCGGGGCCATGATCAGCGCACACGAGAAGGCACCGATGCCCAGCATCAGCTGCTGCTTCCACGGGGTGGCGCCGACGATGTAGCCGGCCTTGAGGTCCTGCAGGTTGTCACCACCAACCGCAGCGGCGCAGCACACCACCGCGCCGATCATGATGGCGGCCACGGCGCCCAGCGGCGCGCCGCCGGCACCGACCGGCTTCAGGCCGTCGGCGCCCAGCAGCACGACCAGCACGGCCGAGGCGAACAGGATGGTGGAGATGGTGATGCCCGACACCGGGTTGTTGGACGAACCGATCAGGCCGGCCAGGTAGGCCGAGACCGAAACGAACAGGAAGCCGGCGACGATCATGATGAGGGTCATCGGGATCGACACGTGCCACTGGCCGACGATGGCCTGGTACAGGGCCAGCAGCGGCAGCACGAAGACCACCAGGGCCACCAGCATCCACTTCATCGGCAGGTCGCGCTCGGTGTGCGCCAGCACCGGGCCACCGCTCTTGCGGGCGGCGGCAAAGCCGCTCTTGACGCCGTTGAGCAGCGACTTGCGCAGCGAGATCAGGGTCCAGATGCCACCGATCAGCATCGCGCCGACACCCAGGTAGCGCATCTTCGCGCCCCAGATGGCGAACGCCGCCTCGGTGGACGAAGCCGCGGCAACCGACGCGGCCAGTGCCGGATCGGTGTTCATGAAGAACGCCTGGTAGATCGGAATGGCGATGTGCCAGGTCAGGATCGAACCGGACACCACAACGATGCCGACGTTGAGGCCGACGATGTAGCCCACGCCCAGCAGTGCCGGCGACAGGTTGGTACCGATGAAGGCGGTGACCTTGGAGCTGCCGACGTAGGCCGAAGTGGCCCAGGCATCCGGGATCAGGCGCATGCCGCTTTCCGCGGCCAGCTTGACGAAGGCACCGATCACCGCCGACAGGCCGAGGATCTTCAGGCCCGGGCCCGGATTCTCACCGGCCTTGAGCACTTCGGCCGCAGCCTTGCCTTCCGGGAACGGAAGCGGGTCTTCGACGATCATCGAACGACGCAGCGGCACCGAGAACAACACGCCCAGCAGGCCGCCGAGGCCGGCGATGCCCAGCACCCACCAGTACTTGAAGTCCGGCCAGTAGCCCATGATCACCAGCGCCGGGATGGTGAAGATCACACCGGCGGCGATCGACGAACCGGCCGAAGCGCCGGTCTGCACGATGTTGTTTTCAAGGATGGAGCCACCGCCCAGCAGGCGCAGCACGCCCATGGAAATCACCGCGGCGGGAATGGCGGTGGCGATGGTCAGGCCTGCGAACAGACCGAGGTAGGCGTTTGCGGCCGACAGCACCACCGCCAGCACGATGGCCAGGGCCACAGCGCGGAAGGTGAGCTGCTTGGGCGCAGCGTCGTGGTTCATGGAAGCCCCTGCTGGCAAAAAATCCCTTGCACGCTAGCGTTCAGGAGGCAGCAAGTCCAGTGCGGTTCGGGAGGGTTGCGGCCAGGTCGGCAGTGAGATAGTCGCTTCTGGCCAAACTCGGCCAACGCATCAAGCGCATGGGGCACATGCCGGAGGGCTGCCGGGCCTCGCGGTCTCTTGTCCTGCAGGGCCAACCAGTACTGCAGCATTCCAGCCATCATCGTTTGAAGTGCCTCAACGCCCCGTGCATCGTGTTCATGATCTGAACCGATGACGCTGAGCCGCCCGATGAACAACCCACTGCGGATCCGCCCGATCAAATCGCCGGTCGTGGCTGTCGTGACCCTGACCTGCCTGATGCCGCTTTGCGATTACGCATCTGCCTGGAGCCGCATTGGCGCAGTCGAGATCACCGACCACGCCGGCAAACCTTGTTTCGGACTACCCAGGAAGGAGCGCAAGCGTATCGGTAAAACTCCGGAGGTGTTTGGTCTGGAGGTGCATGACGCGATTACTCCACCGCTGCGGCGGCAATGGTCGTTCTACTTTGCCCATCCCGCATCAATCCCACTTCCACCCGGAGCCTGCGTGGTCTACGGAGAAGTGCGAGCCAACGCCATTTCAAGGCAGACGGCGATGCCGCTGCAGCCCGGACGCCTGTACGACGTTTCGCTGTCGGCCTCCAGGACCGGCGCCACGCAACACCACAGCGCCCGATTCTGCTTGAAGGCCAACCCCGACGGGAGCCTGCGAGCGATCCAGGTCCACTACGACGAGGCGCTGGGCTGGAGCCCCTCGGTTTGCCTGCCCTGAGCCGACGCGCGTGCTCGTCTGAACCGCCCAGCACGCGCTGGAAAGACGCAATTGTTATGTTATATCCTGTCACGCCGACCGAACCTCGTACGTGGCCCCTTCCCCCACTACCCGCCTGGCCTCCATCGACCAGCTGCGCGGCACCGTGATGCTGTTGATGTTGCTCGACCACGTGCGCGAGACCTTCTTCCTGCAGCACCAGGTGAGCGACCCGATGGACGCGGCGACCGTCTCCCCCGCGCTGTTCGCCTGCCGTCTGCTGGCCCACCTGTGCGCACCCGTGTTCGTCCTGTTGACCGGCCTGTCGGCCTGGCTGTACGGCCAGCGCCAGGCGGATCCGCGCCGGGCCACGGCCGCGTTCCTGCTCAAGCGCGGGCTGTTCCTGGTCGTGCTGGAACTGACCCTGGTGAATTTCGCCTGGACGTTCCAGCTGCCGCCGGAAACCCTGTACCTGCAGGTGATCTGGGCCATCGGGCTGAGCATGATCGCGCTGGCCGGGCTGCTTTGGCTGCCACGCCCGGCCCTGCTGGTGCTGGCAATCGCGGTGGTGGCCGGGCACAACCTGTTCGACGGCTTACGGGTGCAAGGCAATGGCCTGCTGGCGGTGCTGTGGAAAGTGCTGCACCAGCGCGACTGGATCGAGGCCGGCGCGCTGCGCCTGCGCACCTCCTACCCGGTGCTGCCGTGGATCGGGGTGATCGCCCTGGGTTATCTGATGGGGCCCTGGTTCGCCCGCGAGCGCGCGCCGGCACAGCGTCATCACTGGCTGCTGTGGGCAGGCGTCGGCGCGCTGGCCCTGTTCGCCTTACTGCGGTTCGCCAACGAGTACGGGGATGCCCCTTGGCAGTACCAGACCACAGCACTGCGCACCTGGCTGAGCATCCTCAACATCACCAAGTACCCGCCGTCATTGCAGTTCCTGCTGCTGACCCTGGGCGTGGGGTTGTTGCTGCTGCGCCTGTACGAATGGCCGCCACTGGCGCGTGCGCTGCGCCCGCTGGCCGATATCGGCGCCGCGCCGATGTTCTTCTACCTGCTGCACCTGTATGTGCTGAAGGCGCTGTACCTGGGCGCGCTGGCGGCCTGGGGGCCGACCCATGGCGAGTTGTATGCCCTGGATTCGGTCAGCGGCCTGCTGCTGGTGGCCTGTGCGCTGGCGGTGGTGCTGTACCCGCCGACCCGGGCATTCGCGCGGTTCAAGGTGCGAAGGCGTGACCTGGCGTGGTTGCGGTATCTGTGATCGCCCAGGCCAGTCCGGCAATCCACGCATGGCGTGGATCTACTGAAAGCGGATCGGGCCACAGGCCTATAATTCCGCGATGAATTCCACCGCTATCGCTTCCGACGACTTCCTGGGCCACCCCAAAGGCGTCTACGTCTGCTTCTTCACCGAAATGTGGGAGCGCTTCTCCTTCTACGGCATGAAGGCGCTGTTGCTGCTGTACCTGACCAAGTACCACCTGTTCGGCGACAAGGCCGGCCTGGACCTGCTCGGCGCCTACGGTGGCCTGGTGTACTGCATCCCTGTATTCGGCGGCATGCTGGCCGACCGCTGGCTGGGCATGCGCCGGGCCGTGCTGTTCGGCGGCATCCTGCTGGTACTCGGCCACCTCGGCATGGCCGTCGAAGGCCACGCTGCGTACCGGGTGAACGGCGAAGTGGTGCGCGACACCTCGGCACTGGCGGTGACCTACCTGTCGCTGGCGCTGATCATCATGGGCGTCGGTTTCCTGAAACCGAACATCTCCACCATTGTCGGCAAGCTGTACGCCAAGGACGATCCGCGCCGCGATTCGGGTTTCTCGCTGTTCTACGCCGGCATCAACCTGGGCGCGCTGTTCTCATCGCTGGTGTGCGGCTTCCTCGGCGAGGCCTACGGCTGGAAGTACGGTTTCGGTGCGGCCGGCATCGGCATGCTGGCCGGCCTGGCGATGTTCCTGTGGGGCCAGAAGTACCTGCAGGGCCACGCCGAGCCGCCGCAACCGGCGGCGTTGAAGCAGAAGGTGCTGGGCCTGCCGCGCGAATGGCTCATCTATCTGTGCGCGGTGCTCGGTGTGTTGCCGGTGGCGTGGCTGATGTGGGCGGCCGGCAACGGCGCGTTCGCGCTGGGCGGTGAAATCAGCCTGGCACTGATGTTGATGGTGGTGGTGCTGGGCGGCGTGCTGGTCTGGTTCGCCTGGTTCACCGGCAGCAAGTGCACGCCGGTACAGCGCCAGCAGATGATCGCGCTGATGGTGCTGATCTTCATGGCGCTGGTGTTCTTCACCATGTACGAGCAGTCCTACGGCTCGTGGGTGACCTTCACCGACCGGCTGCTGACCAAGGACATCGTGCCCTCGCTGGTGATCACCGGCGGTACGCCGCTGCCGTGGTCGATCCTCTCACTGCTGCTGGCACCGCTGGGCTTCGTGGTCAGCGCGCGGTTGTCCGAGCGTCGTCCGGGTTCGGCTGCGCCGCGCACGTTCTTCGCCGCCATCGTCGTGCTGATGCTGGTGCTGCTGGTGCGCGACTGCCTGGTGATTCCGCAGACCGCCGGCTCGCTCACCTATCTCGGCGGCCTGTTCCTGGTGCTGCTGGCACCGGCCTTCGCCGCGCTGTGGACGTGGATGGACCGCCGCGGTTGGGAACCAGGCAAGCCGGTCAAATCAGCCTGGGGCCTGGTGATCGGCGCACTGTCGTTCGTGCCGCTGGCGCTGGCTGCTCAGCAGGTTGGCGCCACCGGCGAGATGGCCAGCGTGTGGTGGCTGGTGTTGGCTTACTTCCTGCTGGCCAGTGGCGAGATGTGCCTGTCGCCGGTCGGCCTGTCGGCGGTGACCCAGCTGGCGGTGCCGCGGGTGATGAGCCTGATGATGGGCACCTGGTTCCTGGCCACCGCCTTCTCGGAAACGCTGGCCGCGCTGTTCGGCAAGCTGGCCGCGATCGAGGTGCCGGAAGGCGAATCGCTGGACATGGTGGCCGCCGCCGGTGCCTATGCGCACCTGTTCTGGCTGCTGATGTGGATCGGCCTGGGCTGTGCGCTGGCCGCTTTCATTGCCGCGCCACTGTTGAAGAAGATGATGCACGGGGTGAAGTAAGCCCACGCGCAGGCAGGAACCGGGGCGGCGGTTGGATCATCCGCCGCCCTTCGCGTTACGGCGCCCTGCCCTTGCCGTCCGCAGCCGCAGTCGTGGCGGTCTTGCCACCCAGGCTGCGCGACAGGAACGCCAGCAGCTTGCCGTAGTACTCGCTGCGATGGGCCTGGGTATAGAAGCCGTGCCCTTCGGTCTTGTAGTACAGGCTTTCCACCGGCGTACCGGCACGCTTGAGCGCCGCTTCCATGCGCTCGGTGTGCTGGATCGGGGCACGCTTGTCCTGACCCCCGGCCGCCAGGAACACAGGCACCTTGATCCGCTCGGCCAGGTTGACCGGCGAGACCGCGCCCAGCGTGGCCGGATCACCCAGCCACTCGCGCAGGTAGCTCATTCCGGAATCGCGGTCCTGGATATCGCCGCCAGTAAACATCAGCGGCAGGTCGTAGACGCCCACATAGCCGGCCGCGCACTGGTACAGCCCCGGTTCGCGCGCGGCGCCCATCATCGCCGAGTAGGCGCCGTAGCTGGCACCGTAGATGCAGATGCGCCGGGCATCGGCGATGCCTTCGCTGATCGCCCAGCGCGTGGCGTCGGTCACGTCGTCCTGCATCGCACGCCCCCACTGTTTCAGTGCTGCCCGGCTGTGCGCACGGCCGTAGTTGCCCGAGCCGCGGAAATTGATCTGCAGCACGGCGTAGCCGGCAGCGGCCAGCAACTGGTTCTCGTGATCGAAACTGCCGTTGTCGAATATCCCGATCGGCCCACCATGCGGCACCACCACCATCGGCAGGTCACGGCCAGTGCTGCCATGCGGGACTGTCAGGAATCCATGGAGCTCCAGCCCGTCACGCGCCTTCAGCAGGACCGGCCGCACCGACGCAGTGCTCTCCGGATCAATCCATTCGCTGCGCGCCATCAGGAAGCGCGCCTGGTTGCGGTCGCGGTCGTAGAGGTAGAACTCGCCCGGATTGGAACCGGACCCGGTTTCCACCAGCAGCCGGCGACCGTCGCGGGTACTGGAGGTGATGAATACTGCACGCCCGGGGAAGGCCGCCTCCAGGCTGCGGTACAACCGTGCCTCGTCCGAGCTTTCGTCGAAGAACCGGGTATGCGGCGTGTTTCCCAGGAACAGCGCGCCGACCGGCACGGTGCTGCCCGGGCTGCGGATCAGTCGCGCCGGATCGACAACCTCATCGCGCAGCACGACCCTGCGCTCCTGCGTGGCCGGGTTCCAGCTGACGATGGCATCGGGGCCGCTGGGCTGCTCGCTGAGCAGGTAGGCCAGCTGGCCGTCGGCGGAAAAGCCCAGCGCCGCCTCGCTGCGACCACTCCGTTTCTCATCGTTGACCAGCGCCCAGTCGCCACCGTTGCGGTGGTAGAGCCGATGGACGTTGTCAGTACCGGCGCCCTGTACGAAACGTACGTCGCCGCGGGCATCCACCACATAGGAGGCACCCGGCATCGGCGCGCGGGCCAGCAGCCGCTGCTTGCCGCTTGCCAGTTCCAGCTGGGCCGCATAACCGTTGGCATCCAGCCGCGATCCGCCTACCGCGATGACCACGTGCGCATCATCGCCAGGCAGGGCGTCACTGAGGAACGCCGCGGCCGACGTCCGGTACTTGGGCCGCACGCGCAGGCCGAGGTCGCGGTAGCCCACCAGTAGTTCCGGTCGTCCGGTGCGTGCATCCAGTGTCAGCAGCTCGCCGGTGGCCCACGGCGCGTCGCGGGTACCGAACTTCTGCGCCAGACCGAACATCACCTGATCGTTGTTGACCCAGTGCAGGCCGAAGACATGCGAATTGAGTGGTGGGCGCAGGTTGCCCACCGGCGTGTTGTCGTCCGTACGAAGGATGATCACAGCGGTGAAGCCGTCCGCGGGCACGGTCGCGGCCAGATAATCGCCCCCGGGAGACAGCATGACATCGCCGAACTTGTCCGCTCGCACATAGGCGCCCAGATCGATCGCAGCAGCGGTTCCACACCAAAGTCCCGCCACGATGATGGCGGCCAGCCAGCGCTTGTGCATCCTTCTCTCCCCCTGCCTGGACCCCTTGTCCCGGCTGGCCGATTCTAGGCAGGCCAGTGCCCGGCCCGCCAGTGGCGTACAAAAACGACGGCCCCCTTGGCGGGGGCGTGGTTTACACGAACCTGGTGTGAGAGTGAGGGCGGGGGGTGCGGGGGGGGGGGGGGGGGGGGGGGGCGCCCCCCCCCCCCCCCCCCACCGCCAACGTGAGGGCCAGGATGCTGAGGATCACCGCGATGGTGCCGTCGAGCACGCGCCAGGTGCTGGGCTTGGTGAACAGCGGCGCCAGCAGGCGCGCGCCCAGGCCCTGCGCGGTCAGCCACAGGCAACTGGCGGTGACCACACCGGCAGCGAAGGCCATGCGGGCGTTGCCGAAGTTCTCGGCGATCGAACCGATCACCATCATGTCCAGCCAGAAGTGCGGGTTGATCAGCGAGAAACCGACTGCGGCCATCAGCACCGCGCGGCGGCTGCCGTCGTCGCTGTCAGCCTCGCCCATGCCGCCGCCACCGGCGATCGCGCGGCGCGCCGACTTCATCGCGTACCAGGCCAGGAACGCCACGCCGGTCCACAGCACGGCGGTGGTCAGCCACGGCAGCGCCGAAGTGAGCGTGCGCAGGCCGGCCACGCTGGCAAAGATGAAGATCGCATCGATGGCCGCACAGGTGGCGACCACCGGCACGATGTGCTTGCGCAGGATGCCCTGGCGCAGGATGAAGGCGCTCTGGGCGCCGACCACGGCGAACAGGCCGATGCCGGTAGCTGCACCAGAGAACCAGGCACCGAGGCCGGTGCTGGCGGAGATGACCGAGAACATGGGATTCACTGCCTTTACTTGCTTGGGGGGACGGTGCCTCGCGAAGGCGGACAGCACCGGAACGAGCGCCATTGTCGCGCCGCAACATGAAAAAGACGAGCTAAACTTCCTAAACCAACATTAGCGGAACTTAATTCGATGCGTATCGACCATGCCCAGCTGCGCGCCCTGGCCGCAGTGATCCGCGAAGGCAGCTTCGACCGCGCCGCGCAGTCGCTGAATGTCACCCCGTCCGCCATCTCGCAGCGGGTCAAGGCGCTGGAGGACCGGATCGGCCGGCTGCTGGTCAAGCGCGGCACCCCGGCCACCGCCACCGCCGAGGGGCAGTTGCTGGTGCAGCTGGCCGAGCAGACCGCCCTGCTCGAGCACGATGCGCTGCACCGGATGGGCCTGGCCGACGAGGACCTGCCGCAGGCCAGCATCCCGGTGGCGGTGAACCACGACAGCCTGGAAACCTGGTTCCCGCAGGCGGCCTACCAGTTCGCGCAGACCACCGGCACCACGCTGGACCTGCGCGTGGAAGACCAAGACCACACCGTGGAGCTGCTGCGCCAGGGCACGGTGCTGGGCGCGGTGACCACCCTGGACGAGCCGGTGCAGGGCTGCCAGATCCATGCGCTGGGCAGCATCCGGTATGCCGCCACCTGTACCCCCGAATTCCGTGAGCGTCATTTCGCCAAGGGCGTGACCGCGCAGGCGCTGGCGCAGGCCCCGGTGCTGGTGTTCAACCGCAAGGACGACATGCAGTCGCGCTTCGCCCGGCGCATGGCCGGCGACGACCTGCCCAGCACCGCGCCGACCTGGTGGATTCCGTCCACGCGCGCCTTCGTGCAGGCCAACCTCGGCGGCATGGGCTGGACGATGAATCCGTTGCCGCTGGTCAAGCGGCACCTGGACGCGGGCCGCCTGGTCTACGTGCGCCAGCGCGCGTGGGAAGACGTGCCGCTGTACTGGCAGCATTGGAAGGGCGACGTGCAAACCATGGCCCTGCTGACCCGCGCGGTGCTGGATGCCTCCTCCGCGCTGATCCGGCGCAAGCGCTGAAAAGGGGACGGAGGGGATTAAGTCGTATAAGGCCCAAGCGACACATCGGGCAAAGACGACTTAATCCCCTCCGTCCCCTTTTTGCTCCATCCAATCTCCATCAACCCTCCACACCGGGTCCATGCGTGATGCGGATACTGGCGGGCCAATCACTACAAGGGTGTCCTGTATGCCGATAGCCGTGCGCGATGCGCGCCCCGAAGATGCCGCCGCCTGCATCGACCTGCGCGGGCGCACCCGCGAAAACGCCTTCAGCGCCGCGCAGTTGGCAGAGCTGGGCATCACCGAGGACAGCTGGGCGGCCGGCATCGCCCAGGGCGATTCGATCGGCCGCGTCGCCTGGGAGGGCGAGCGCATGGCCGGTTACTGCTTCGCCGACCGCGACAGCGGCGAAGTGCTGGTGCTGGCCCTGCTGCCGGACTACGAAGGCCGCGGCATCGGCCGCCAACTGCTGCAGGACGTGGTGAGCCTGACCCGCGATGCCGGCCACCGGCGGCTGTTCCTGGCCTGCTCGGCCGACCCGCGCTCGCGCTCGCACGGCTTCTACCGCCGCCTGGGCTGGCGCCCTACCGGCGAAGTCGACGAGGCAGGCGACGAGATTCTGGAGCTGGTCTGATTGAAGGCGTCGCCAGGCATGACCTGGCGCTGTGGGTGACGGGGCCGCGAAAGGCCGGATGCTGCGTTGCATCAAAAAAGGACCGGAACCGGTTAGAATCGCGCCAGGATGTTGCAAGGCGTTGTTTCTTCACGCCCTTTCCCTGCTTCATGCGCATCCTGACCTCCTCCCCTCCGCCAACGATCCCGCCCCCATGAAGAAATTTGGCAAGGCTCTTCTCGCCCTGCTCGTGCTGCTGTTGCTGGCCGCCGCGCTGTTCCTGTACTGGCCGCTGACCCAGCGCTCGGTGCCCGCCGCCAGCAACGACAAGCCCGTCGACGTTGTGCTGGTCGGCGCCGGCATCATGAGCATCACCCTGGCCACCTACCTGCAGGAACTGCAGCCGGACTGGAACATCCAGGTCTACGAACGCCTCGACGGCGTCGCCGGTGAAAGCTCCGACGGCTGGAACAACGCCGGCACCGGCCACTCGGCCTTCGCCGAACTGAACTACACCCCGGAACTGCCCGACGGCAGCATCGAGACCAAGCGCGCGGTCGGCATCGCCGAATCGTTCGAGGTCTCGCGCCAGTTCTGGTCGCACCAGGTGAAGGAAGGCCGGCTGAGCCAGCCCAGCGACTTCATCAACCCGACCCCGCACATGAGCTTCGTCTGGGGCGATGACAACATCGCCTACCTGCACAAGCGCCAGCAGGCCCTGGTGAAGAATCCGCTGTTCTACGGCATGCAGTACTCCGAGGATCCGGCCCAGATCAAGCAGTGGGCCCCGCTGCTGATGGAAGGCCGTGACCCGAAGCAGAAGGTTGCCGCAACCTGGATGCCGCTGGGCACCGACGTCAACTTCGGCGTGATCACCCGTCAGCTGACCGCCGGCCTGCAGCGCAGCCCGAACTTCAGCCTGCATCTCAACCACGAAGTGAGCGCGCTGCGGCAGAACGCCGACAAGAGCTGGAACGTGACGGTGAAGGACCTCAAGGCCGGCACCGAGTCCACCACCCACGCCCGCTTCGTGTTCATCGGTGCCGGTGGCGCTGCACTGAAGCTGCTGCAGATGTCCGGCATTCCGGAATCGAAGGACTACGCCGGCTTCCCGGTCGGTGGCCAGTTCCTCGCCTTCCAGGGCCAGGACGTGACCTCGCGCCACGGCGTGAAGGCCTACGGCATGGCCGAGACCGGTTCGCCGCCGATGTCGGTGCCGCACCTGGATGCGCGCAAGCTGGACGGCAAGCCGGTGGTCCTGTTCGGGCCGTTCGCGCTGTACAGCACCAAGTTCCTCAAGCACGGCTCGTGGTGGGACCTGTACTCGTCGGTGAACCACAACAACGTCGGCCCGATGCTGGAAGTGGGCAAGGACAACCTGGACCTGGTGCAGTACCTGATGGGCCAGGCGCGCCTGAACGATGCCGACCGCCAGGCCGAGCTGGTCAAGTACTTCCCCAATGCCAAGCCGGGTGACTGGAAGCTGGTCACCGCCGGCCAGCGCGTGCAGATCATCAAGCGTGATCCGCTGAAGGGCCCGGTGCTGCAGTTCGGTACCGAGATCGTGACCGACAAGGACCACACCCTCGCCGCCCTGCTCGGCGCTTCGCCGGGTGCGTCGACCTCGCCGCCGATCATGCTGGACCTGATGGCCAAGGCCTTCCCGGACCAGATGAAGGCCGGCTGGGAAACCCGCCTGCGCGAGATCGTGCCGTCGTACGGGCGCAAGCTCAACGACAGCGCCGCGCTGGTCAACGAGATCCGTACGCTGACCAGCCAGACCCTGCATCTGCCGTATCTGGAGGTGCCGGTGGATGCGAACGCGGCATCGCCTGCTGCGGCTGCGGTGCCGGCAGCGGCCAAGGAAAAGCGCAACGCCAACGAGGAACTGCAGGCGCTGTAAGCCCGCAGTTTGCTTTCGATTCAGACGGACGGCCACCTTCGGGTGGCCGTCTGTTTTTGTGCGAGGTGGTCGGATCCCTCCCGCACGGAAGGGCTCTCACCTGCGCTTGGGATCCGATGATGGGGTCAGAGCCCATTGCCTGCGGCAACAGGATCCGACCCCGGCCCGCCACTGCTCTGCGCCGGAAAGCCCCTGCGAATGACGCGAATTGTAATGTTGTTAAGAATTATTTACATTTGCGTCCTGTGCAGTGATCGCACCTCCCCAGATGGACCTGACCGTGCCCGAAGCCGCCGCCCGGGTGCTGGACGACTGTTGCCGCCCTTCCCCGCTTCCGAGCCTCGAGCCCACCATGTCCCTGATCCTCCGTAACCGCCTGCCCTGCCGCGCGTTGCTGCCGGCTGCCCTGCTTTCGTCGCTGACCCTGCTGGCCGCGCCCAGCGCGTTCGCCGCCGCCGATGGCACTGCCGATGCCAAGACCCTGGACCGGGTCAGCGTCCGCGCCGAACAGTCCGCACCACCGTCGAGCACCACGCGCCTGCCGATCACCCTGCAGGAGACCCCGCAGTCCGCCACCGCCATCAGCCTGCAGCGCCTGCAGGACGAATCACTGTTCAGCATCAACGATGTGATGCGCAATGTGACCGGCGTGAGCGTGTCCTTCTATGACACGCAGCGCCCGCTGTACTACGCGCGCGGCTTCGCCATCACCGACTTCCAGGTCGATGGCATTCCCACCTACAGCGGCTCCACCAACCAGGAGTACGACACCGCCTTCTACGACCGTATCGAAGTGATCCGCGGCGCCAACGGCCTGCTCAGCGGCGCCGGCGTGCCGTCGGCCACGGTCAACCTGCTTCGCAAGCGCCCGGGCAAGGAATTCGATGCGTCGTTCGCGGTCAGCGCCGGCAGCTGGGACTACCGTCGCATGGAGGCCGACGTGACCGCGCCGCTGACCGCCGACGGCCGCTTCCGCAGCCGCGTGGTCGCCGCCTACACCGATCGTGGCCTGTATTACGATCGCTACGACGAGAACAAGATGGCCGGCATGGCGGTGCTGGAAGGCGACGTCACCGACAGCACCACGATCACCCTCGGTTACCAGAGCCAGGACAACAACCCCACCGGCTCGACCTGGGGCACCGTGCCGTTCTTCGACAACCAGGGCCATTTCGCGCACCTGCCGCGCTCGACCAACCTGTCGCCGAAGTGGAGCTACTGGAAGCGCGAGAGCAACACCGCCTTCGCCAACCTGGAACAGCGTTTCGGCGACAACTGGCTGTTGAAGATCAATACCGCCTATACCCGTGGCAACGTGCAGAACGTGCGCCTGTACGGCACCGGCAACCCGGACCCGGTGACCGGCGCGGGCATCTACCTGCGCGCGGCCGCCGGTGATTCGAAGGACACCCGCCGCAATGTCGATGCCTACCTGACCGGCAGTTTCGATCTGTTCGGCCGCGACCACGACGTGACCCTCGGCGCACAGTGGTCGGACCTGGAAGGCACGACGAATACCCTGGCACTGAACTTCCCGAGCGACTGGGCGCGCTGCGGCGGCGAGCGCTGCTACTACATTCCCAACGTGTACAACTGGAACGGCGACATCTCCGAGGTGACCTACCGCCGCACCGGCGCGCGCCGCGTGGCCAAGACCACGCAGAGTGGCGTCTACCTGGCCACCCGCCTGCGCCTGGCCGATCCGCTGTCGCTGATTGCCGGCGCACGCCTGAGCCGCTGGGAAACCCTCACCCGCTCCTACAACGCCGCTGGCGCCTACACCGGCACCAGCGGCGCGTACAAGGTGAGCGATGAAGTCACTCCCTACGTGGGCCTGGTCTACGACATCACCCCGAACGTGTCGGCCTATGCCAGCTACACCGAGATCTTCAACCCGCAGAACTTCAAGGACCGCAACGAGAACCTGCTGGCACCGGTGCAGGGTTCGAACCTGGAAGCGGGCATCAAGACCCAGTGGCTGGACGGCCGCCTGACCGCCAACGCCGCCGTGTTCGAGGCCAAGCAGGACAACTACGCCGTGCGCGACATGGGCGTGCCGGAAGGTTCGCTGAGCGATGGCACCTCCGCCTACATCGGCGTCAACGGCACCAAGGCACGCGGCTGGGAAGTGGACGTCAACGGCGAGATCCTGCCGGGCTGGACGGTCAATGCCGGCTACACCCACGTCAAGGTCACCCGCGCGGCTACCGACCTGCTGTACGCCAACCCGCCGAAGGATCTGTTGCAGCTCAACACGCAGCTGCAGCTGCGCGGTGCGCTGGAACGCCTGAGCGTTGGCGGTGGCGTGCAGTGGCAGAGCAAGGTGCAGGGCTACAACATCGCCTATCCGCTGGGCGGCACGGTGACGGTGAACCAGCCGGCCTACATGCTGGTGCAGTTCAATGCCAACTACCGCATCAGCGACAGCTGGACCGCAACGCTGAGCGTGCGCAACGCACTGGACAAGACCTACTGGGCGAATCTGGACTACAACAACTACGGCGAACCGCGCTTCGTGTCGGCCAGCCTGCGCTGGACGTTCTGAGCAACCCGCGAACCGGTGGGTGCCTGCTGGGTGCCGACCGTTGGTCGGCACGCCCTCCGCCACGACCCACCGTCGTGGCCTACCTGAATGGGCCCGCCTCCGCGCGGGCCCTTCCTTTTGCTGCACTGCAGGTTGCGGCGTCCTTCGTAATTATGTCGTAATTACATCGACACCAATCGGAAGCCGGTCGATGAACCCGAGCTGGGATACGTTGGAACGCAGCCGCCAGGCCCGCCTGGAACGTGCCGCGCCGTGGGCCCGGGGACGCGAGGTCGCCGCCGGCGACGTAGGCGAGCTGCTGCACGCACTGCTGGAGCCAGGCGACAAGGTCTGCCTGGAGGGCAACAACCAGAAGCAGGCCGATTTCCTCGCCCAGGCCCTGGCCGATCTTGACCCGGCCCGCGTGCACGACCTGCACATGGTGCAGTCGGTGCTGTCGCTGCCGTCGCACCTGGATGTATTCGAGCGTGGCATCGCGTCGAAGCTGGACTTCTCGTTCTCCGGCCCGCAGTCAGTGCGGTTGGCCAACCTGGTGGCTGAAGGGCGCATCCAGATCGGTGCCATCCACACCTACCTGGAACTGTTCGGCCGCTACTTCATCGACCTGACCCCGCGCGTGGCCCTGGTCGCCGCGCAGGCCGCAGATCGGCACGGCAACCTGTACACCGGGCCGAACACCGAAGACACGCCGGTGATCGTCGAAGCCACCGCCTTCGGTGGCGGCATCGTCATCGCCCAGGTCAACGAGATCGTCGACACCCTCCCCCGCGTCGACATTCCCGCTGACTGGGTCAACTTCGTGGTGCAGGCGCCGAGGCCGAACCATATCGAACCGCTGTTCACCCGCGACCCGGCGCAGATCTCCGAGATCCAGGTGTTGATGGCGATGATGGCGATCAAGGGCATCTACGCCGAGTACGGCGTGAACCGCCTCAACCATGGCATCGGCTTCGACACGGCGGCCATCGAACTGCTGCTCCCCACCTACGCCGAATCGCTCGGCCTGAAGGGAAAGATCTGCCAGCACTGGGCGTTGAACCCCCACCCGGCACTGATTCCGGCAATCGAATCGGGCTTCGTCAGATCGGTGCATTCGTTCGGTTCGGAACTGGGCATGGAGAAGTACATCGCCGCGCGAGGCGATGTGTTCTTCACCGGCGCCGATGGCTCGATGCGTTCCAACCGCGCCTTCTCGCAGACCGCCGGCCTGTATGCCTGCGACATGTTCATCGGTTCCACATTGCAGATCGACCTGCAGGGCAACAGCTCCACCGCCACCCGCGACCGCATTGCCGGCTTCGGTGGCGCACCGAACATGGGCTCGGACGCACGCGGCCGGCGCCATGCCAGCGAGGCCTGGATCAAGGCCGGCCAGCAGGCCGCGCGCCCGGGTGAGATGCCGCGTGGGCGCAAGCTGGTGGTGCAGATGGTGGAAACCTTCCGCGAGCACATGGCGCCGGCCTTCGTCGAGCGCCTCGATGCCTGGGACCTGGCCGAACGCGCGAACATGCCGCTGCCGCCGGTGATGATCTACGGCGACGACGTCAGCCATGTGCTGACCGAGGAAGGCATTGCCAACCTGCTGCTGTGCCGCACCCCTGAGGAGCGCGAACAGGCGATCCGTGGCGTGGCCGGCTATACCGCCGTGGGCATGGGGCGCGACCGCGCGATGGTGGAGAACCTGCGCGACCGCGGCGTGATCCGCCGTCCCGATGACCTCGGCATCACCGTGCGCGATGCCAGCCGTGACCTGCTGGCGGCGCGTTCGGTGAAGGACCTGGTGCGCTGGTCCGGCGGCCTGTACGACCCGCCCAAGCGCTTCCGCAACTGGTAAGGGGCTGAGCATGGAAACCCTCGACTATCGATTCGAAGGACACACTGCGGTGCAGTTTCCGCGCGATGCGGTGCTGGTCGGCGTGCTGGCCTCGGGCAACCTGGAAATCCTGCTGGAGCCGGCCGCACTGGACGGCGCGATGACGGTGCGCATCATCACCGCCGCGAAGGGCTTCGGCAGCGTGTGGCAAGCGGTGATCAGCGACTTCGCACAGCGTCATCCGCTGCGCGATGTACGCATCTCGATCAACGATGCCGGTGCGACCCCGGCGGTAGTCAGCCTGCGCCTGGACCAGGCCGTGGAAACCCTGCGTGCTGGAGATCCACGATGAACCGGACGCAGCGCTACAGCTACTACGAAGCCGATGCGCGCGAGCGTATCGCCAGCCTGGTCGATGCCGGTTCCTTCAGGGAATTCCTCGGCCCGGCGCGGCGGATGATAAGCCCGCACCTGGCACAGCTCGACCAGCCCGCGGCGTTCGACGACGGCATCGTTGTCGGCGAAGCCACGCTGCGTGGCCGACGCGTGCTGCTGGCCGCGCAGCAGGGTGAATTCATGGGCGGCGGCGTGGGCGAGGTGCACGGCGCCAAGCTGACCGGGCTGCTGCGCCGCGCAGCCGAAACACATCCCGAAGGCGTGCTTCTGCTGCTGGACACCGGTGGTGTGCGCCTGCACGAAGCCAATGCGGGGCTCATCGCCATTTCCGAGATCATGCGCGCCACCCTGGACGCGCGTGCAGCGGGTGTGCCGGTGATCGCGCTGATCGGCAGCGGCAACGGCGCCTTCGGCGGCATGGGCATCGTCGCCCGCTGCTGCACTACGGTCATCATGTCCGAAGAGGGTCGCCTGTCGCTGTCCGGCCCGGAAGTGATCGAGACCGTGCGCGGCGTGGAAGAGTTCGATTCCCGCGATCGCGCGCTGGTCTGGCGCGTAACGGGAGGCAAGCACCGCTACCTGATCGACCAAGCACAGGTGCTGGTGCCCGATGCCATCGAGGCCTTCGCGCAGGCGGCCAGCAACGCGCTGCAGCCTGATACCAGCAGCACCGATCCGGATACTGCACTGGCTGCGCTGCAGGAACGCCATGCGGCATTGAAGGTGCGCGTGCAGGCCTGGGGCGATTGCCGCGATGGCCTGGAGATCTGGGCCCGCCAAGGCATCGCAGCCCCCGAGCGACTACCGCTGCTCGACACCGATGAGTTCCTCATCGCCACCGCCGACCGGAGCCTGCCATGAGCATGCCGCTGCAGACCCTGCTCGATGCCCTGTTCCCGCATGGGCATGCCATTGCGGTGAACGATTCGGTGCTGACCGGCAGCGCTGCCACCGAGGATGGCGAGGTGACCGTGATCGGCACCGCCGACAGGCTCGAGGTGGGCGTGGACCACGTACTGGTACTGGCCGAAACGGTGCTGGCCAGCACCGCCGCGCATCCGCAGCAACCGATCGTGATGCTGGTGGATACCGCCGGACAGCGCCTGGCGCGGCGCGACGAACTGTTGGGCATCAATGGTTACTTTGCGCATCTCGCGCAGACGCTCGATCTGGCACGCCGCCGTGGTGCGCGCCTGATCACCCTGGTCTACGGCGAATCCGTCAGTGGCGGCTTCCTCTCATTCGGCCTGATGGCCGACCACATCCACGCCCTGCCCGATGCACAGGTGCGGGTGATGGACCTGCGCGCAATGGCGCGGGTGACCAAGCAACCGCTGGAGAAGCTGCAGGCGCTGAGCCAGAGCTCGCCGGTATTCGCGCCGGGCGTCGCCAACTACGTGGCGATGGGCGCGGTGGACTCGTTGTGGGAAGGCGATCTTTCCCAGCACCTGCTGCAGGCCCTGCGCACACCCGCCGAAGGCGACCTGCGTGCCGCACGCGGCGCACAGCGCGGCGGTCGCGCCCTGGCGGCAGGGGTTTCGACTGCGGTGGCCCACGGCGATGCCTGAGCGGCCCGCCCGCCACACGCTGGCCTGGCTGTCGGCCGATGCCGACTGGCGGGCTGACGTGACTGCGCACGAACCGCGCCTGGCAGCATGGTTCGCACAGGGCCTGCCAGCGATGGTGGCACGCAGTGCGGCGGATGATCCCGACCCGCGGCTGCGCTTGGGGGTGCCGCTGCCGCCAGGCGAAGGCAAGCAACGGCTGGCGTTGCGCGTGGCCCTGCAGGACATCCAGCACCTGCAACCTCCCCCTGCCCTGGATGAGATTCTCGCCGGCGGCGTTCCGGCTGATTGGCAGGCGGCACTGCAGGCAATGCTGCGGCTTGCACCGGCCCGCGTGTTCGGCGCCTTCGCTTGGCAGCACCTCAGCGGCCTGCCCTATGTGCATGCACGCTCGGACATCGACCTGCTGTGGCAGGTGGGTGACGCACGCCAGGCCGACCTGCTGGTCGAGCGCCTGCAGCACTGGGAAAGCGCCTTCGGGCATCGGGTCGATGGCGAACTGTGCCTGGTGGATGGTGGCGCGGTGAACTGGCGCGAATACGCCGGGCGCAGCCGCGAGGTACTGGTCAAGCGCCTCGATGGTGCCGCACTGGAACTACGTGATGCGTTGTTCGCCTCCACCGGGGTGAGCGCGTGAACGCCCTCGTGCAACCGGCGGTCAGGCCAGCTGCCGTGGACAGCGCGCGTCTGGGGCGCCTCGCCATCGCCAGCCTGCACGCCGAACTGGCCCTTGCACCCAAGCCAGGGTTGGTCACCCCCTTCGACAGCGGCAGCCACCACGACATGGACGCCGGCACGTTCCTGCGCAGCCTGTTCACGCTGCGCCACTACTTCATCGCCGTGGCCGACGCCGGTGCCAGCGCGGCACCGTTCCAGACGTTGCGCCGGCACGGCATCGCTGCGGAGATATCGATGCTGCACGCCACTGCGGGCATCAACACTCATCGCGGCGCGATCTTCAGCCTTGGCCTGCTGGTGGCGGCTTCCGCTGCCTGTCGGGGCCGCGCGGGCGGTGCCATCGCAGCCGAGCAGGTCTGCCAGGAAGTGCGCCGCTGGGCTGCCGAGCTCGCCGACGCACCTCTAGATGCGAACAGCCCTGGCCAGCGCGCGCGCGCGCGGCACGGCGTGCAGGGTGTGCGCGAACAAGCGACCGCCGGCTACCCGCTGCTGCGCGAGGTGGCACTGCCTGCCCTGCGCCACGCGCTGGCCAGCGACCTGCCACGCCAGGCCGCGATGTGCCAGACCCTGATGCAGCTGATCGCGTGCGTGGATGACCTCAACCTGCTGCACCGTGGCGGCGTCGACGGCCTGCGCTGGGCCCAGCAACAGGCGCGAGGGTTCCTCGATGCCGGTGGCGCCTTCGTACCCGGCTGGCAGGCATGCCTGCACAGCATCGGTGATGGATTCGTCGCACGCCGGCTGAGCCCCGGCGGCAGTGCCGACCTGCTGGCCTGTGCCTGGTTCCTGCTGCAGCAGGAGGTTGCATGAGCCTTGCCCTGCTCTGCCCCGGCCAAGGTGCGCAGCATGCGGCAATGTTCGACCGCGTGCGCGATCTGCCCGCCGTGCGCGACGTACTGGAGACCGCCAGCGCAGTGCTTGGACGCGACGTGTTCGCGGCAGCTGCTGACGAATCGCGCTTCGACAATGTTCTGGCGCAGCCCTTGCTGTGTGCAGCCAGCCTTGCGCACTGGCAGGGACTTCGCGAAGCGGCGCCTGCACCGGTGCTGGTGGCCGGCTACAGCATCGGCGAGCTCGCCGCGCATGCCATCGCCGGCAGCTTTGATGCGGCCACCTGCCTGGCGCTGGCTGCGCAACGTGCGCAATTGATGGACAGCGCCAGCCCCGCCGATGCAGGCCTGCAGGCGGTGCTCGGGCTGGAACGCCATGTACTGCAGCCGCTGTGCGATCTGCACGGCGCGCACGTGGCCATCGCCAACGGGCAGGACCATTTCATCGTGGGCGGCACGCACGCCTCGTTGCAGCGGCTGGACGATGCAGCGCGGGCGCAGGGCGCGGACATCCGTCTGCTGCCGGTGCGCGTGCCCGCACACACACCATTGCTGGCGACGGCGGTCGCACCGTTCGCTGCCGCACTCGATGCATCGCCACTGCAGGCCCCACGCCTGCCGCTGCTGGCCGGCATCGATGCGCGACCGGTGCGGGACCGCGCAACGGCAGTCCACACGCTGTCGTTGCAACTGGCGCAGACCATCGAATGGGCGCAGGTGATGCGCCAGGCCTTCGAGCGCGGCGCGCGCGTGTTCCTGCAGCTGGGCCCGGGCAACGCGCTGGCGCGCATGGTCGCGCCGGCCTATCCGTGCTGCGAGGTGCGCGCGGTGGAAGAGTTCCAGAGCCTTGAAGGCGCGGCGGCCTGGGTCCGCAGCGCGCTGGAGCGGCTGCAGTAACGGGTTCGAGCAGTACGTATCACGCAACACGCCGTACGTCGCCTTACCCCGGGATGGCGGGTCTCCATCCGCGCTGTACGTGAGTCACGTGTCTGGGAGGGCGCATGAGTCCACAAATCGCAACGATCATCGGTCTGGTGATCATGTTCATCGTCGCCACGGCGATGCCGATCAACATGGGTGCCGTCGCCTTCGCGCTGGCCTTCATCATCGGCGGGCTGTGGGTCGACATGGGCGGCAAGGAGGTCCTGGCCGGCTTTCCCGGCGATCTGTTCCTGACCCTGGTCGGCATCACCTACCTGTTCGCCATCGCGCAGAAGAACGGCACCATCGACCTGCTGGTGCACTGGGCAGTAAAAGCCGTGCGCGGCCATATCGTGGCCATTCCGTGGGTGATGTTCGTGATCACCGCGGTGCTGACCGCCTTCGGCGCGCTGGGCCCGGCGGCGGTCGCGATCATCGGTCCGGTCGCGCTGCGCTTTGCCAAGCAGTACAACATCAATCCACTGATGATGGGCCTGCTGGTCATCCATGGCGCGCAGGCCGGTGGCTTCTCTCCGATCAGCGTGTACGGCAGCATCACCAACGGCGTGGTGCAGAAAGCCGGGCTGGAAGTGACCGAGATGGCGGTGTTCCTGACCAGCCTGGGCTTCAACTTCATGATGGCGACGATCTGCTTCTTCGCGTTCGGCGGCATCGCCCTGCTGCGGCGTGGCTCGATCACCGCGGCCGGAACGCTCGGCAATGCCGAGCTGGCGATGGCCGGTGGCCCGCAGGCCTCGTCGCGCCAGTTCGCCATCGAAGGCCATGGCGCGCTGGTCGCAGCCGGCGGCGGCACGCTCAGCAATGATCCGGCAGCACTGGATGCGGTGAGCCTGACCCGCGAGCGCCTGTTCACCCTGATCGGCCTGCTCGGCTTGGGCGTGGCCGCGCTGATCTACAACCTCAACGTCGGCCTGGTCTCGATCACCGTGGCTGTCGCGCTGGCACTGCTGTCGCCACAAAGCCAGAAGGGCGCGGTCGATGGCATCAGCTGGTCCACCGTGCTGCTGATCTGCGGTGTGGTGACCTACATCGGCGTGCTGGAACATGCCGGCGCGGTGGACTTCATCGGCAATGGCGTGTCCGACATCGGCATTCCGCTGCTCGGCGCGCTGCTGGTCTGCTACGTCGGCGGCATTGTCTCCGCATTCGCCTCGTCGGCTGCGGTGCTGGGCGCCACGATTCCGCTGGCGGTACCGTTCCTGATGCAGGGTCACCTCAGCGCCGCCGGCGTGATCTGCGCGCTGGCGGTGTCGTCCACCATCGTCGATGTCAGCCCGTTCTCCACCAATGGCGCACTGGTGGTGGCCTCGGCAGCCAAAGAGGAACGCGAGACCCTGTTCCGCCGCTTCCTGGTCTACAGCGGACTGGTGGTGGCCCTGGGGCCGCTGCTGGCCTGGCTGGTGTTCGTGGTGCCGGGCTGGATGTAACCGCCGGACGGTCGTGCCGGCCACTGGTCGGCACGACCTGGCGTTACACTCTGCGCATGGCTATTGCCCCTGCCCCGCGGTCACCGAAGAAGCGCGCGCCTCTGTATGAAGAGGTTGCCGAACACGTGCGCGAACGCATCTACGATTACCGCCTGCCGCCGGGTGAGTGGATCGACGAGCCCGCGCTGTGCGAAGAACTGGGCATCAGCCGCACACCGCTGCGCGAAGCGCTGAAGCTGCTGGCCGCCGAAGGTCTGGTGCAGATTGACGCGGGTCGTGGCAGCAGGGTCACCCGACTGACGCTGGAAGACCTCAACCAGTTGTTCCCGGTGATGGCCATGCTGGAAGGCCGCTGCGCGCACGAGGCGGTCAGGCACATCGACGATGCCGGCGTGCAGCAGCTGGAAGACCTGCATGCCGCGATGGAAACCGCGGCAGCCGAGGGCAACATCGCCGAGTACTACCGCAACAACTACCTGATCCACGAAACCGTGCAGCACTACGCCGGCAACCCGTGGCTGATCCGCATCACCCACGATCTGCATCGCATCCTGAAGATGCATCGCGGCCGCCAGCTGCTGACACCGGGGCGCACCGCGCAGTCGCTGGCCGAACATCGCGAGCTGATGGAGTGCTTCCGACGCCGCGACGCGCAGGCTGCCGAACGCACCATGGAGCGCCATCTGCTGAGCCAGGGCCAGGCTCTGGCCGCCTATGTGGCAGCAGGCGGGCTGTTGAACGTGCCGGCGCCCTTGCCGACCGAAGGCGGCGGTTGAGCGGATGAGGTTGCCGGCCAGCGGCCGGCACTACCAGGACGTGACCTTGGCCGGCACCCTGGAACGTCTCATCAATCGCCGCCACCGCAGCTGCCGCCGTCACCACCCCCACCGCTGTCGCCGCTTCCGCAGTCAGAGCTGCTGTAGCTGTGATGGCTGTGGTTGTCACGGGAATAGCCAACGGAGGTGTCATGGCTTCCGCCGCCATCCCCCCGGCTGCCCGAGCCATCGGCCGTGGCCACCGCCATGCACAGGATGGCGCCGACCAGCGGCAGCAGCCAGACCAGCAGCAACTGCACCGTCCGGCCGCCTGCCGAGAGGCCATCGCGCCTGACGATCACCACGGTAGCCACCACGTTCAGGCCCAGCACCAGCAGGACCAGCAGAAGGGCAACGATCAGCATTCGGCGGTTCCGTGCCTGGACTGGGGGCATTATGGCCTGCCTCCCCGGCAATGGCCCTGCCTGTCATGAAGATGGGACAATGTAGGGCGCGCCGGCCTGCTTCCGGGCCGCCGGCGCCCCCCGCACCACACGGAAGAAGAAGAACAACAACATGCTGAAAGTCATTTTCGATACCGACCCGGGCGTCGACGACGCCCTGGCCCTGCTGTACCTGCACAAGCACGCCCAGATCGACCTGATCGGCGTCACCACCACCTTCGGCAATGCCTCGGTGGAGTCGACCACGCACAATGCGCTGTACCTGAAGCAGGCCTGGGGCTTTGCCGCCCCGGTCGCACGCGGTGCCGGCGGCCCGCTGCAGCCGGAAGCCACCCCGGAAGCCTGGCCGGTGCACATCCATGGCCACAACGGCCTGGGCAACCACCCGGTGCCGGCCAGCCTGGACGTGGCGGCCGATGCGCGCCCGGCCCACCAGCTGATCATCGACCTGGTCCGCGCCCATCCGGGCGAGGTGACCCTGGTCGCGGTCGGCCGCATGACCAACCTGGCCCTGGCCCTGCAGCAGGCGCCGGACATCGCCGGCCTGGTGCGCGGCGTGGTGATCATGGGCGGCGCCTTCCACGTCAACGGCAACATCACCCCGGCCGCCGAGGCCAACATCTGGGGCGACGCCGAAGCGGCCGACGTGGTGTTCACCGCCAGCTGGCCGGTCACCGCCATCGGCCTGGACGTGACCACCCGCGTGGAAATGGACCGTGACGGCCTGGACAAGCTGGCTGCGATCGGTGGTGCCGATGCCGAACTGGTGCGTGCGCTGTCGCAGGATTACGTGGACTTCTACCTGCAGGCCGGCCACAAGGGCATGGTCGTGCACGACTGCTGCGCCTGCATCGCGCTGACCCGTCCGGAGCTGTTCCGGTTCGAGCGCGCCAGCGTGCGCGTGGCCACCGACGGCGTCGCCCGCGGCATGACCATTCCCAAGCCGGAAGGCCTGGCGTTCGGCCCCAGCGTGTGGGACGGCCACGTGGTGCAGTCGATTGCCATCGGCGTGGATGCGGCCGCCGTGCTGGCCGACATCGAGCAGACCCTGAAGGTCTGACCCGCTAGCGCTTGGCCCTGCCCGGGACCGTCTCGGGCAGGGTCCACAGCACCGGCAGCACCAGCACCGCCACCAGCGCGATCATCGCGCCCGGCGCCGCCGCCCAGCCGCTGCGTTCCACCCACCATTGCGCCAGCCATGGCGTTGCCCCGCCGAAGAAGGCCGTGGCCATGGTCACGCCCAGTGCCAGCCCACTCACCCGCCCTTCGCCGGGGAACTGCTCGGCCGTGGCCGGGGCCGCCACCGCGCTCACGCCACCGGCCACGCAGGCCAGCAACACCGCGGCCAGCGCGATGCCCAGCGGCGTCGCCTGCGCCATCCACGCGAACAAGGACAGCGGCAGCAGCGCTGCCAGCACGGTCAGGCCCAACAGCACCGGCCGTCGTCCGACACGGTCGGACAATGCGCCGCACAGGGGCGTGATCGCGATCACCGCCACTGCCGCAATCGTCGACAGCCACAGCGCATCGCCCTCATCGTGGCCCCGCGCATGCAGGAATGCGGGCACATAGGTGATGCCGACGTAGTAAGTAATCGAGCCCAGCGCCGAGATCGCGAACGTGCGCGCCACCGCCAGCGGATGGTTGCGCAGGACATGGCGAAGCGGCGTGGCCGGAATGCTGCCCTCACGGCGCTGACGCTCGAACTCCGGCGACTCGTGCATGCCCGAGCGTGCGACCAGGATCACCAGTGCCAGCGCCGCGCCAACGAAGAACGGAATACGCCAGCCCCAGCTGTCCAGCTGCGCGGGCGCGAGCAGCGCCACGGTAACCGCAGAGATCGCCACCGCCAGCAGCGCACCCACCTCGCTGGCGGCCGAAGCCAGCGAGGTCACCAGGCCGCGTCGCCGCGCCGGTGCGCTTTCCAGCAGGTACGCCACCACGCCGGTGTACTCGCCGCCCACCGAAAACGCCATCACGCAGCGCAGTACCAGCAGCAGTACGCCCGCCGTGGTGCCTGCGGTGGCCGTTGGCAGCAGCGCAGTGGCCAGCATTGCCGCCGCCATCAACGCCATCGAAGCCAGCAGCATCCAGCGCCGGCCCAGGCGGTCGCCAAGGTGGCCGAAGCACAGCGCGCCCAGCGGGCGCATCAGGTAGGACACCGCGAAGCCGGCCAGCGTGACCAGCAGCGCCTGTTCGCCGCCGCCGAAGAACACCCGCGACAGCACAGTGGCGAAATACAGGTACAGGGTGAAGTCGTACCACTCCACTACCGTGGACAGGCCCGCCACCCACATCGAGCGCTGCCGCGCCGCGGTCATTGCGTATTCGCCTTCAACAGCCTCGATCCCGGTTGCGCAGGTTCCGCGCAGCGTGGCATGGACGGGGTGAAATACCGGTCATCGGCTGTCCGCTGCCTGCATGTACTGGGTTTCATGGCCGGTGAAACGCTCGCCGTCAAAGCCGAAGCAGAAGCGCCCCTCCTCGAACACGCGGTAGACCAGCAACGCGCCATCGAGGCAGAACTGCGGCTGGTCCACGCCCGTTTCCAGTGTCCCGTAGCCGGTAGCATCACCGCCCTTCCCCGCCGGCCCGGTGAAGGCATCGAACGGCAGTGGCGTCGCCCTGCCCGTGCGGGTATCGACCAACACCAGCGTGCGCTGGAAGTACTCGGGTCGATCATCGACCTGCACCAGCAGGTAGTGCTCGTTGAAATTGGGTTTCTGATGCTGGAGGGCATCTTCGATGGCGGCCCGGTGCGGCGCATCGCAGAAGTCGACCGGGCTGTAGCGGTAGCTGCAACCGTCGTGGTCGTAGGGCAGGTTCATGCCCGAGTAGCTGACGCCTGCCTGGCTGCCCAGATTGTCTCCCGGTTCCGGCGTGCTGCACAGCAGCCACGAACGCTGCGCATCCTCCGGGTCGGCCAGCAGCTTCGGCTCGCGGCCCTCCTCGTAAGCCACACCACCCGGGAATTCCTGGCCGAAACGCTGGCGGACGATGGGACGTGCCTTCTCCAGCGGCAGGCCGATCTTCGCGCCACGGAACGAGACGAAGGTCATCGTCGGCAGGATCACCTCCTCCACCGGCAGTCCCTTCCACTGCCCCTGCACGCAGAACGTGGCGATCTCGTTCTCCTCATCTTCCTTGCAGGGCTTCGGTGCATTCGTGGCCAGCCAGGGGTCGGCCGGGCGGTCGGTCTGCAGATCGATGTACCAGCCTTCCAGCGCGCAGGTCGGCAGGGCATCGAGCAGCGGAGAGAGGTCTGTTGCGGTGGCCGGGGCGGCAAGTGGTGCGGCCGCTGCGGGCGCGTCGGCCGGTACGTCTGGTGCGCGCTGGCAGGCCGCCAGCGCGAGTAGACCGACCAGCAGCGCGACGTGGCGCGGGCGCCGGATTGAATGCTGCGTTCCCTGCATTGCGTGTTTCCTGGTTTCGACACTCCCGGCAGATGATCGCCGATCCCGAAGCCGTGCAGGAACGTCGCAGATCCCACATCGGGGTCAGCGCCCTTCGCTCCCGCAAAGGGATCCGACCCCGCCCGTTACACCGGCAGCTGCAGTTCCGCCCGCAGGCCGCCGCCCTCGCGGTTGTGCAACGTCAGCGAGCCGCCCAGCGACTGTGCCAGCTGCACCGCGATGGCCAGGCCCAGGCCAGTGCCGCCGGTATCGCGGTTGCGCGAGCTTTCCAGCCGATGGAACGGCGCCAGCACTGCCTGCAGCTGGTCCTCGGGAATGCCAGGGCCACGGTCGGAAATGCTGATCCACACTCTGCCGGCGTCATCACGGCCCGCCTCGACCTCGGCGGCACCCGCGTAACGCAACGCGTTGTCGACCAGATTGCCGACCACCCGGCGCAGCGGCTGCGGCCAGGTCTGCACGACCAGTCCAGCGGGCGCAACACCGCTGACCGGCTTGCCCATGTCCTCGTAATCGCCCACCACACTGGCCAGGAACGCGCCCAGGTCCATCGACACCGGTGCGCCACTGGCGACGTGGCTGCTGCGCGCATAGGCCACGCCCTCACGCACCAGTTGACCCAGATGGTCGAGGTCGTCCAGCAACCGCTGCTGGGTGCTGTCTTCAGGCAGGGTCTCCACCCGAAGCTTCATGCGCGTGATGGGGGTCTGCAGGTCATGCGAGATCGCGGCCAGGATCTGCAGGCGCTCACTGACATGGCCACGAATGCGTGCCTGCAGTGCGTTGAGCGCGGCCGCCGCGCCGCCCACTTCCGCCGGGCCATCTTCAGGCAGTTCGGGCCCGTCCTTGCCCGGCTGCAGATGCTCCACCGCATGCGACAGCTGCTGCAGCGGGCGCATGGCCAGGCGCACCGCCAGCCACGCGCACACCAGCAGCAGCGCGAGCTGCACCAGCAACACGGCGGGCAGCCAGCGCGCCAGCGGCAGGCCCGACGGGGTGACTTCGATGGTCAAGGGGGTGCCGTCGTGCAGGCGCAGTTCCACCTCGAACCGCTCCGGCAGGCGAGCCACCTGGCGCGCCTGCAACGGATAGCGGCGCTGCAGGCTGTCGTCGATGATCGCGGTGACCTGGCGTGCACGATCGGTCTGCAGTCCCGGCCCAGCCGCAGCCGGGCGCAGCAGGTAACGGTAGGTGCGCCGCTCCAGCCGCGGCACCCAGGCCGCGCGCTGGCCTGCGGGCAGGTGTTCCAGCAGCGCGACACTCACGGCCACGTCTTCGTCCAGGTTGCGCAGCATCATGCTGCGGGTGGACTGGTAGCGTTCGAAGAACAGCAGGCCGAAGGACAGTGCGTGGGCCAGGGTCAGTCCGCCCAGCAGCACCAGCAGCAGCCGCGCCGACAGCGTGCGCGGCCAGCGTGGGCGGTGTGCGGTGGTGTTCATTCGTCCGGCCCCAGCAACTGCACCGGCAGGCTGAACACATAGCCTTCGCTGCGCACGGTCTTGATGTAGGTCGGCTCGCGTGCGTCGTCACCCAGGCGCTGCCGCACGCGGCTGACCAGCAGATCGATCGAGCGGTCGAACAGTTCGGCATCGCGGCCCTGGGTGAGGCTGAGCAGCTGGTCACGGCTGAGCACCCGATTGGCGTGATCGAGGAACACGCGCAACAGGCGGAACTCGGCGCCACTGAGCGGATGCGCGGTGTCCTGCGCATCCAGCAGATGGCGTGCGGTGGTGTCCAGGCGCCACTCGCCGAAGGCCAGCTGGCGACCTGCTTCGCTCACCTGCAGATTTGGCGGCAGCATCTGCGTGCGGCGGATCACCGCATTGATGCGTGCCAGCAGTTCGCGCGAAGAGAAGGGCTTGGTCACATAGTCATCAGCGCCCATTTCCAGGCCGATGATGCGGTCGGTCTCGTCGTCGCGGGCGGTCAGCAGCACCACCGGCACCGCACGATGCTTGCCGGCGCGCAGGTTGCGGCACAGGCTCAGGCCGTCCTCGCCCGGCATCATCACGTCCAGCACCACCAGATCCACGGCATGGGTATCCATCAGCGCGCGCATGGCCCGGCCACCGTCGGCCTGGCTCACGCGCAGGCCGTTGCGCTGCAGGTAATCGGCCAGCATCTGGCGGATCTCGCTGTCATCGTCGACGACCAGGATATGCGGTACGTGGTTCATTGCGTTCTCGATGAAGACGGAGGTCAGGGCCGCGCTGCGCGGCCATGGTAGCGCGGCTCAGGGACTGGCCAGCAGGCGCTGGATCTCGCTTTCGGTACGTGCGTAGTCGCCCTCGCCGTAATGGCGGTAGACCACCCGCCCCTGACGGTCGAGCAGGTACAGCGCGGGCCAGAAGCGGTTGCGCCAGGCGTTCCAGATCCGGTACTGGTTGTCCTGCACCACCGGCCAGGTGATGTCCAACCGTGCGATGGCCTTGCGCACGTTGCCGGGCAGCCCTTCATAGGCGAACTCCGGCGTATGCACGCCGATCACCCTCAGGCCCCGCGACGCGTAGCGTGCATGCCACTGGTGGACATGCGGCGCAACGTTGAGGCAGTTGCGGCAGGTGTAGGTCCAGAACTCGACCAGCACCACCTGCCCCCGCAACTGCTTCAGTGTGAGCGGTGGGCTGTTGTGCCAGGGCCCGCCACCATCGAACCCGGCAGCAGGAGCGGCCTGCGCCGGATGCGCACCGGCCTCCGGGCTGGGCCAGGCCATCAGCAGCGCCGCCCCACCCAGCAGGCCCAGCAGCAACGGCAGTACATGCACACGCAGCGCGCCCATCGTTCAGCCTCCCTGCTCGGCCAGCGGCAGTTCGGCCGGCTTCACGCCTGCGGCTTCCAGAATGCTGTCAGCCACCTGAGCCGGGTGCGAGAGCAGCGACACATGGCTGCTGCCGATCGATTGCAGCTGCGCGCCAATGCGCTTTGCGGTGGCCGCCTGCAGTTGCGGCGACAACATGCGGTCGTCACGGCTGAGCACGTACCAGCTCGGCTTGCTGCGCCACGCGGCCACAGTGACGGACTCACCCAGCGCGCTGGCCTTCAAGGGCACCTGCGTGCTGTACAACAGTGCAGCGGTCTTCTTCATCACATCCGGTGCGAAGTCCTGGGCGATGGCGTCGGCTGGCAGGGTCAGGTAGCCGTCCTTCTCCTGCAGGCGCGTCAGGCCCGGGCCGACCGGATAGCCCTCGCCCTGCTGTGCCGATGACTGCCCGGCATCCGGTGCGAATGCGGCCACGTACACCAGCGCCTGCACCTTGGGATCGTTGCCCGCTTCGGTGATGACCGTGCCGCCCCAGCTGTGGCCGACCAGCACGACCTTGCCCGGTGCGGCGGCAATCGCGCGACGGGTGGCGGCCACATCGTCGGCCAGCGAGGTGAGCGGGTTCTGCACGGCCACCGCAGGCAGTTTCCAGTCATGCAGGGTGGTGATGACCTTGTTCCAGCTGGAGCCATCGGCGAAGGCACCGTGGACCAGGATGACGGTGGGCGCGGCGCCGGCATCGGCCTCGGCGGCGAATGCCGGCGCCGCGACGCCGGCAAGGGCGAGGGCAGCGGCGAGCAGGGTGGTGCGGATCATGGGTGGCACTCCGGTGTTGGGAGTGGCCATTTCCGCTTGGGGGTGTATCGGCGCTGTTTCGCTGCGAGGCAGAGTTGTACCGGACTGTAGGGCGGCGGCGGATTTCTACAGTTGGATACATTCGGCCGCTGGGCATGGCCCGGCGAACGCCCGACGCGGCATCTTTGTATCTGAATGTACGAACCCCCTGACACCGCCACAGTCGCTGACAAAACCGCGGGCAACAGCACACGTTGCCGATACCTGCGTGGCTCGGAATGGCTTCCATCGACCACTGGCCCGCAGGACACTCCCATGATCAGCTCCGCTTCTTCCGTGTATACACCCCGCCTGGACGCCGTCGGCCGCTGGCTCTCGCCATTGGCGCTGCGCGCCCTGCTGGCCTGGGAGTTCTTTGAATCGGGCCGCGAGAAGCTGGGCGGACAGAACTGGTTCGCCGACCTGGAAGGGCGTTTCCCGTTCCCGTTCTCCACCCTGCCTGCGTCACTCAACTGGCAGCTGGCCACCTGGCTGGAACTGGTGGGCGCGGTGATGCTGCTGCTGGGCCTGGCCACGCGCTCGGTGGCCTACATCTTCTGGGTGCTGACCCTTGTCGCCATCGCTGCCGTGCACTGGCCGGACCAATGGAACAGCCTGGGTGAGCTGTGGCAGGGCTACGCAATCACCGACCAGGGCTACGGCAACTTCAAGCTGCCGCTGCTGTTCCTGGCCATGCTGCTGCCGCTGATCCTCAACGGCGGCGGTGCACTCAGCCTGGACCGCCTGCTGGCCGGCCCGCAGCGCGCCGCGGCGGGCAACGACGGCCTCGGCTGGGGCGTGAGCCTGATCGCCCTGCTGCTGCCGGTCGCCGCGCTGCTGCCCGGTATCGGTTTCGGTGGCGCACTACTCGGCGGCGCCCTGCTGCTGGGTTACCGACTGCGCCGTCGCCGCAACGCCTGATCCGCTTCACCCCTTCCCGCGCTTCTTCCCTTCGTTTCCGTCGCCTTCAAGCGGCGTCCATCCCGCACGCCCTGCGTGCCCATCCAAGGAGTCATCACCATGTCCGTCTCGACCAAGAACACCGCTGCTTCCCGTCTGCCGCGCATCGGCGCCATCGGCATCGCCCTGGCCGGTGGCCTGCTGCTGGCCGGCCAGGCGCCCGCGATCCAGCCACTGGCCATCGGTGCCGTGGCCATGAGCGCCGCCGCCGAAGGCAAGTGCGGTGAAGGCAAGTGCGGCGCCAACAAGGCCGCCACTGGCAAGCCTGCCGCCAAGGCCAAGGTGGCCGAAGGCCAGTGTGGCGAAGGCAAGTGCGGCGACGCTTCGTTTGCCCGCACCGACCGTGACCACGACGGCCGGGTCTCGCGTGCCGAGTTCAACGCCGTGGCGGCGCCACTGCCCTGGAGTACCGTCGCATGCGCTTGCCCCTGCCTTCCGCCAGTGCCGGTCTCGGCCTGCGCCGTGGCCTGATCGATGAACTGCTGGCGATGCCGGCCGATGCCATCGACTTCCTCGAAGTGTCGCCGGACAACTGGATCGGAGTTGGCGGTGCCCACGGCGCCGCGCTGCGCCAGCTGAGTGAGCGCCATCGCCTGACCTGCCACGGCCTGTCGCTGTCGCTGGGAGGGCCGGACCCGCTGGACCGCACCCTGCTGACGCAGACCCGCGCGTTCCTCGACCTGCACCAGGTGCAGCTGTACAGCGAACACCTGAGCTACTGCGCCGCCGGCGGCCATGTCTATGACCTGCTGCCGCTGCCGTTCACCACCGAGGCCGTGCATCACGTTGCCGGTCGCATCCGCCAGGTGCAGGACACACTGGGCCGGCGCATCGCCGTGGAGAACATCTCCTACTACGCCGTGCCAGGCGCGGACATGAGCGAGATCGACTTCATCACTGCAGTGCTGGCCGAGGCCGACTGCAACCTGCTGCTGGACGTCAACAATGTCTTCGTCAACGCCTGCAACAACGGCTACGACGCCTTCGATTTCCTGGCACGCGTGCCGGCGCATCGCGTCGCCTCGCTGCACGTGGCCGGCCACTTCGACGAAGACGATGGCTTCAAGATCGACACCCACGGCGCGCCGGTGAAGGGCGTGGTCTGGGCGCTGCTGGGTGAGGCCTATGCGCGTGTCGGCGTGCGCCCCACCCTGCTGGAGCGCGATTTCAACTTCCCGCCTTTGGCCGAGCTGCTGGCCGAGGTGGAGCAGATCCGCCACGCGCAGGCCGATGTGCTGCTGCCCGAGGTGGCCCATGGCTGAGCCGCTGGCCACCCTGCAGCAGCGCTGGGCCGACCATGTACGCGACCCATCGATGCCCGCGCCTGAGGGCATCGATGCACGGCGGATGGCGGTCTACCGCCGCCTCTGCATCGACAGCCTGGACAGCCTGCTGGCAAGCAGCCTGCCGCGCCTGCAGGCGCAACTGGGTGATGCCTGCTGGCGCGACACCGTGGAGCACTACTACGCGCGGCATGCCTGCCATACCCCACTGTTCCCGCAGATCGCCGGCGAATTCGCCGCGTGGCTGGGCGTGCAGGCAGACCTCGCGCTGCCGGGCTGGGTGGCGGAACTGGCGCATTACGAAAGCACGCAGCAGGCACTGCACATTGAAGCGCGGCACACCGGCCAGCAGCCGTTGCATGCGCCACAGGCAGACAGCGTGCTGGCGCTGTCTCCACTGGTGCGGGTGCTGGGCTACCAGTGGCCTGTGCATGAGGACGCCGGCCAGAACGGTGCGCCTACCGCGATGCCGACGTTGCTGCTGCTGCGACGCCTGGGTGACTTCAGCCTGCAGGTGCAGGAACTTTCACCGCTGGCATATGCGCTGCTGTCGGCGTTCGGCGATGACGGCGCCCGTGCGGAAGACGCGCTGCAGGTACTGGCCGATCTGCATGGCGTGGCCGCCGACGAACTACGCACAGCCTGCATTCCGCTGCTGGGCGAGCTGTGCGCGGCCGGCGTGCTGGTTGTGCCGAACGACTGTTGAAGGCGCCGGCCAGCGGCCGGCACTCCCCATTCCTTGGCCGGCCAGAGGCCGGTGCCACCCATTTCCTGATTCGAGGTTTGATCATGGCTGTTTCCAATACGTCCTCCCTGCACGGCTGGCGCCTGTTCGTGGCCATCGCCGTGGTCCTGATCGCCTTCGCACTGGCGGCGTTCACCCTGCAGCCCGACGTGGTCGAGGGCAGCCGCGCGGCGATCCGGGTGACGGCACGCACATCGTTCCTGCTGTTCCTGGTCGCCTTCACCGCATCCTCGTTCGCCAGCCTGCTGCCCGGCCCGTTCACCCGCTTCCTGCTGCGCGAGCGTCGCATCGTCGGCCTGTCGTTCGCGTTCTCGCACCTGCTGCATGCGGTGGCGATCACCGCCTTCGGCATCCTCAACCCCGCGTTCTGGCCGGCGCGCTCAGCGCTGGCCAACCTGCCGGGCACGATCGGCTATGTAGCCATCCTCGCCCTGGCCATCACCTCGCATCGTGGCATCGCCCGCCGCATGGGTCCCACTGCGTGGCGTCGCCTGCACGTGACCGGCATGTGGATCATCGCCGCAGTGTTCACCTATTCGTACTTCAAGCGCGTGCCCGGCAACTTCTGGTACGCGGTGCCCTCCGCGTTGCTCTTCACCGCCGTCGTGGTGCGTGCGATCGCCAAGCGGGCGCAGTCGCTGCGGCGCAATGCGCATGCGCGGCCGCCGCTGCGGAGTTCTTGAGGAGGCGGTTACCTGTAGAGCCGAGCCCATGCTCGGCTGCCTCTGGTTCAGCCGAGCATGGGCTCGGCTCTACAGAGGGATCCCGGCACGAAAGGCAGCGAATTCCCTGCGGAAATGGATCTGACCCCACTTCAGGTCACGGGGCGCGGCGCAGGGTGATCAGGGTGATCTCCGACGGCACGCCGATGCGCGCGGGGAATCCGGCCCACAGGCCAGCGCCATTGCTCACGTACAGTGTCATCCCGTCCACCTCGTAACGCCCGGAGACATAGCCACCGTTGGCCCGCTTCACCAGCTGGTCCATGCCGATGATCTGACCGCCGTGGGTATGCCCGGACAATTGCAGCTTCACACCGCGCGCAGCGGCCTCACGCGCATTGCGTGGGCGATGATCGAGCAGGATCACCGGCGCGGAGGGATCGGCGCCAGCCAATGCAGCGTCCATATCCGGCAGCGGCAGGCCGTAGCGTGCCGCCACCGGGTCGGTGACACCGGCGATGGTCAGCGCCGCATCGCCACGCCGCACCTGCATGTGGCTGTTCTCCAGCACCTGCATGTGCAGCGCGCGAAACGCCTGCATCCACGCCTGGTACTGCGCGTAATACTCGTGGTTGCCGGTGATGGCGACGACGCCGTCCGGCGCCCGCAGGTCCACGAGTGGACGCGCGTCGTCACGGCGGGCCTCGACACTGCCGTCGATCAGGTCGCCGGTGATCACGATCAGGTCCGGCGTCAGTGCGTTGCTCTGGTCCACCACCCTGCGCACCCAGTCACCGGTCAGCAGGCGGCTGGCGTGGATGTCGGTCAGCTGCAGCACGCGATAGCCGTCGAACGCGGCCGGCAGATCCTTGATCGCCACGTCGATCTGCCGGGGCTGGGGCACCGCCATGCCCTGGCTGATGCCATAACCACTGACCAACAGGGCCAGCAAGCCGGCCGCCGGTCGCAGACTCCGCGTGCGCAATGCGGCTACCGCGCGTGGCCAGCGCAGCAGGCGGGAAACAAGCAGGCTCACGTCCAGCGCCAGCATCAGCAACGCCAGCAGCAACACCGCCGTGGAGCCGGTGGCCAGCGTGGCGATGGCCAGTTTCGGAATCTCGGGCGAGGCCATCGTGCCCCAGAACATGGCGACGATGCGCAGCTGCACGGCAACGCCCACCAACAGCAGTGACAGCACGACTTTCATCCAGATGGGCATGCGCAGCGGCCAGAACAGGCGCCAGGCCACATACAGGCCCATCAACAAACCGATCGTACTCAGCACTGCAACCATCCGGGAAGGAAAGCGGGCCCGCCATGGTGACGGTTGCGGGCCGTGTTGTGTAGAGCCGAGCCCATGCTCGGCTTCTCAACATGCAGCCGAGCATGGGCTCGGCTCTACATCAACAGGTGGGTCAGGCCATTCCGTCGAGGCGCTGCACGCGCAGGCGGGCAATGCGACGCTTCTCCATCGCCAGTACGGTGATGCGTACATCCGCGATCTCCACTGCGTCACCGATGTCCGGCAGGCGTCCCAGGCGCTCCAGCACCAGGCCGGAGATGGTCATGTAGTCGGCACTGCGCGGCAGCGATACGCCCGCCAGGCGCTGCAGATCGTCCAGGGTCAGCGCACCGTCGGCCTCCCACTGGCCTTCCCCCTGCATGACCACGCCATAGCGCTCGTCCTGGGTGTCGACCAGGTCACCGGCAATGGCCGCCAACAGGTCGTTGGCGGTCACCAGGCCTTCCACGCTGCCGTACTCGTCCACCGCCACCGCCAGCGGCACCGGGTGCTGGCGGATCAGTTCCAGCGCCTGCAGCGCACTGGCGCTGGACAGCACGTACTGCGGCTCACGCAGGTTGCCTTCCAGCTGCAGCGGCTTGCCCTGCAGCAGGTCGGCCAGCAGGTCGCGGCTCTGCACCACGCCTCGCAGGCTGTCCAGGTCGCCGTCGCCGACCAGCAGGCGGGTGTGCGGCGATGCCACCAGGCGTGCCACCACGTCGTCCTGTCCACGCGCCAGGTCGATCCACTGCACGTCGGCGCGCACAGTCATCACGCTCGACACCGGGCGATCCGCCAGCCCCAGCACGCTGCGGATCATCTCGTGCTCGGCCGGCTGCAGGCGCTCTTCGGCATCGACGTGTTCGTCAGCACTTTCGTCGTCGTGGCCATTGGTCGGGCGCGCGCCCAGCATGCGCAGCACCGCATCCGCAGTACGTTGGCGGAACGGCTGGCGGCGCTCGTTGCGCTCGCGGTTGAAACGTACCCACTGGTTGAATGCCTCGACCAGGATCGAGAAAGCGATGGCCGCGTACAGGTAGCCCTTCGGGATCTTGTAGCCCAGACCCTCGGCCACCAGGCTGAAACCGATCATCAGCAGGAAGCCCAGGCACAGCACCACCACCGTGGGATGCTTGTTGACGAAGCGGGTCAGCGGCTTGCTGGCCACCAGCATCAATGCCATCGCGATGGTCACCGCGGCGTACATCACGCCCAGGTTGTCGACCATGCCGACCGCAGTGATCACCGAGTCCAGCGAGAACACCGCGTCGAGTACCACGATCTGTGCCACGACCATCGCGAAGCTGGCGTAGACCTTCTTGCCATTGTCCTCGTGCTGGCGGCCTTCCAGCCGCTCATGCAGTTCCATGGTGCCCTTGAACAGCAGGAACAGGCCGCCACCCAGCAGGATCAGGTCGCGTCCGGAGAAACTGTGGTCGAACAGCGTCACCAGCGGCTCGGTCAGCTTCATGATCCAGGCCAGCGCGGCCAGCAGCACCAGCCGCATCAGCAGGGCCAGCGCCAGGCCGATCACCCGCGCGCGGTCACGCTGGTGCGGCGGAAGCTTGTCGGCAAGGATCGCGATGAACACCAGGTTGTCGATGCCGAGAACGATCTCCAGCACGACCAGGGTTGCAAGGCCCATCCATATCGAGGGGTCAGCCAACCATTCCATTTCAGGTCCGTTTCGTCAGTAGGTAGGGAAAAAGGGAAAGCACTCAGTCAGCGTCCTGCGCCTGCGTCGGGTCATGCCCGAGCAGATCACCGGGCGTGCACTGCAGCTCACGGCAGATCGCATCCAGGGTGGAAAAGCGGATGGCACGCGCCTTGCCGGTTTTCAGGATCGACAGGTTGGCCAGGGTGATGTCGATGCGCCCGGCCAGCTCGGACAGGGTCATGCCCCGTTCCTGCAGCATGCGGTCCAGGGTGATGACAATCGCCATCAGATGACACCATCGAGGTCATCGCGCATCGCTGCACCCACGGCGAACACGCGCGCCAGCACGAACAGCATCAGCACCGCCACCAGGCCGGTGATCGACATGCCGCCGCCCACCTCCATCCAGGTGAAGTCGGGCCCCATCCAGGCCGCGTAAGCGCCGATCAGGATCGACAGCAGCTCCATCGCCAGCATCAACCACGCCATGCGTTGCAGGCGCTGCGCGTTGGCGTGGGTGAACGGCCGCTCGCGCGCCGCCGACTTCAGCAGCCGCAGCAGATGGCGCAGGAACAGCAGGCACAGCACCAGCAGCGCGACGATCGCGCCCAGGCCGAGGCAGAAGTGCAGGAACAGGTCGTTGCCGTGCGCGGCAACAGCACCGGCATCATGGACGCTGTCGAGTAGCCAGCGGCGGTCATGGGCGACCAGCGGCACGGCCAGCAGTGCGGCCAGGATGCCCAGCCAGCACATCGCCCGGACGGCCTGTACGGCGGCCTGGGCCAGGGTGAACAGGCCTCGCGCGGGACTGGCGCGGGCGGGACGAACGGTCAAGCGGCCTCCGGCATTGGGGTGGCCTCGCCGCCCCGGAGTGGATTTATCGATAAACGATATACCACACGCTGCGTGAAAGGCTGAATCGCGCGCGTGGCCCCCGTCAGGGCCCAGGCGCGCCCTGCTCCAGCATCGCTTCGCCCGGGGCCGCCGAGGCCATCGCCTGCACGCCTGCATCGGCCGCCTGCCGCGTGACCAGGCGGAAGCGCACCCGCAGCTTGCCCTGCCCCGGCGTGGCCCAGCCGTACTGGATGGCCACCTGATCGGCCGATAGTGGCCCACGCCCTGGCAGCGATCGCACCTGCAACGGCTTGGGTGCGGCCTGCACCAACCGGGCGAATCCCTTCTGCACGACCGCCGCGTCGGCCTTTTCGGCGTAGACCGTACACGTGCCATCGTCAGCCCAGCTCACCGCATAGCGGCCACTGGCCAGAGGCACCATCCACGCCACGCCCGATTGCCCCTGCAACAGCGTGGCGGCTTCGGCGGGCTGCAGCGGCGACAGCCCATTGGATTCCATCAGCGACTGCAACCGCGCCGGGGCACCGATGTGCTGCATGCAGGCGGTGTCGAACAGCTCGCTGAAGGGATCCTGCGCCGGGGCCTTGGCCTTGGGCGTACGCGCGGGTTGCGCCACCGCCAGGGTGGGCAGCAGGGCCAAAGCCAGCCAGAAGAACGCAGGACGCATCGGGATTCCACGCTACGGAAAACAGCAGGGAGGATGGCAAAGGCCTGGCGCGCCGCGCAATGGCCGCGATGGCCACCAGCCTCCCGCTGCCGGGTCAGACTGCCATTTCGCCCTGGTCCTCGCCATCCCAATAGTGGATGCGGCTGGCGCGCACGTGAATCAGTACCAGCCCCGGTGTATCCACGCCCTGCTCGAACCAGCGCTCAAGATCCTTCACCCAGTGCGCGCGCATCACAGCGCGATCGCGCACCAGCGCCGCCCTTCCCTGCACGTGCACGAACAACGGCGGCTTGCCCAGCAGTGACCTGCTGCCGGAAAAACCCAGCGCAACGGCGGGGTCAGCCTCAATCTCGTGCACCATGTCGGTGTCTTCTGTGGTGAAGAACCAGCTGTCACCGTCGTAGTCCACGTCACCGTTGTTGCTCATCGGACGACCGGCAATTTCTCCGCCGGCGCGGGTCTGCAGCATGGTGAAATCGATGTCGGCCATCTTCTTGGCCAGTTCGGGCAGTGTGAGCTGGGTCATGGTGTCGTCCTTCATCAAGTGGAATCCCAGCGTCTGCGCAGAGTGGTGACCGAAGCGTGGAAGGTCAATGTCGGCTTCTTCACAGAAAGCGAGATAGGGCGCGTGGCGCGTGCGTGACGCGCTGCTCACCACCCCACCTGCGTTTGCAGCAGCTGCACGCCCCATCGCGCGCCGGGCGATCCTGCAGACGCTGCGACGGGTGCATGCACGCATTGGCTGACGCGTGCCATCAGCGCGTGATGCGACCGCCCCCCGCGACCCGTACCCGGTCGCGCCCCTGCGCCTTGGCCCGGTACATGGCCGCATCGGCGGCACGCAGCAGGGTGCGCCAGCCGAGCGCGTCGGTGCCGCCCTCGGCCACGCCGAAGCTGGCGGTCACCCGCAGCACGGTGCCACCGGCCAGCGCGATGTCCATCTGCTGCAGGGCCAATCGCAATGACTCGGCCAGCTGGCGGCCACCGGCCAGATCACCGTCGGCCAGCAGCACCAGGAACTCCTCACCACCATAGCGGGCGATGCTGTCGCTGCGGCGCAGGTGGTGCTGCAGCAACTGCGCCACCTGCACCAGCACTTCGTCGCCAGCTTCATGGCCATGGCCATCGTTGATCGCCTTGAAGCGATCCACATCCAGCAGGATCACCACGGCGCTTGCATCGCCTCCGGCGTGCCTCTGCTGCACCACCTCATCCAGCGCGCGCCGGTTCAACAGTCCGGTCAGCTCGTCGGTGCCGGCGAGCTGGCGCAGCTCGCTGGTCAGTGCCGAGCGCTCGCGCGATTTCTCACGCAGTACTTCGATGGCGTCGAACAGGCGCTGCATCTCGGCCAGCGGATGGGTGACATGCTGCTCCGGGCCAGGTGCATCCGTGGCGAGCTGGATCACCTGCTTCTGCGCCTGCAGCAGTGGCTGCAGGATCTGCAGGTGGGCGATGCGCAGGGCCACGCCCAGCACCACCAGCGTGCCCAGCGCGGTCGCCACCAGCACAGCCAGGCGCATGGCCTCGCGGTTGCGGGTGCGTTCGTAGCGGGCGATGGACACGCTCAGGTAGCCATCACGCAGGGCTTCCAGCGACTGCAGGGTAGGCACGTAGCGCGTGGTGAATTCGGCAGCGGTCCACGGCGGTGGTACACCACGGCGGCCATCCTCGATCAACTGCTCGATCATCGGCAGCGATTCGCCGAAGAACTGCCGTCGTGCCATGTCCCAGTGCCATGACAGTTCCGGGTCACTGCGGAACACCGACTCATGGCTGCCCGCCAACCGCCACAGCTCCAGCAGGCGGCCCTCGGTCTGCAGTGCAGCGCGTACCTGCTCCTCGCGCCATGCCCCCGGTACCGCCACCGGGGCCATCACGTTCGAGGCCAGGCGGCCGCCATGTTCGCGAAGATCGATCAGCACCTGGCCCTGCATCGCCGGAATCGCCGCTTCACGGTCGGCGCTGACCAGCACGTTGATCTGTGCCGAGGTCAGCAGGTGCAGGCGATCAACCACGGCGAACATGCCACTGATCGCACGCTCCACCGCCTCCACCCGGCGCGCATCGTGCGGTTGCGCCACCACCCGGTCCACCGCAGCCCGCGCCGACTGCAGGCGACGTTGCGCGTCGGCCAGCAGGCCACGCTCATCCAGCACGCCCGGGTCGTTCTTGAACACGGTCTCCAGCTGCAGCATGGCGGTGTCGACCCGCTTGCGCGCGGCCGCCAGCTGCGCGGCCAGCCGCGCCTGTTCGGCGGCGTCGGCCGGGTCAGCCCCCAGCAGGCTGTTGGCCGGGCCGCGCTCGGCCGAAGCCAGGTTGGCGAGATCGAAGGTCTGCCGCAGCTGGCGCAGACTGGCCAGGTTGTCTTCGGCGCCGGTGTAGCGCAGCGTGCCCTGGACCAGGGCGATGGCCATCAACGGCAGCGTGCACACCACGAACAGCCCAGCCAGGATCCAGACCCAGGTCCGCAACCTGATGGGCGATGCCTTGCCGGCCATGCAGAATTCCCCTGAAGTGCGGCTCACTGTAGCGAGCGGCTCCGGCGGCGCCAAGCCAGCGCCGTACGATCCGCAGGGAGGGATATAGCGCAGCGCGCGCGAACGCGCCGACAACGCCGGCGCCCCCCCGTCCAGCCGGTCAGATGCGACAGGTCACGCCGGGTCAGATCCAGCGCTGGTCGACCAGTTCGCGCTTCACGTAGGCATAGAACACCGGCGCCGCCACCAGCCCGGGCAGGCCGAACGCCGCTTCCATCACCAGCATGGCCAGCAGCAGCTCCCATGCGCGGGCCTGGATTTCACCGCCGACGATGCGCGCGTTGAGGAAGTATTCCAGTTTGTGGATCACGATCAGGTACAGCAGCGCGGCCACGGCCACGTAGAACGAGACTGACAGCGCGACGATGGTGATGATCGTGTTGGAGATGATGTTGCCCACCACTGGCAGCAGACCGGCGATGAAGGTGATCAGTACCAGCGTCTTGGACAGCGGCAGATGCACGCCGAACAGCGGCAGCACGCCCAGCAGGAAGATGGCGGTGAACACGGTGTTGAGCAGCGAGATCTTCACCTGCGCGAACACCACCTGGCGGAACGCGGTGGCCAGGCGGCTGGTGCGCCCGATCAGTTCCTGCGCCAGCGGCCCCATCTTCGGCAGCGGAAGTTCGTCGTACAGCGCGATCATCGCCCCCAGCACCATGCCGATCAGTACGCGCACGCCCACCTGCACCACCGACGTGCCGGCCACGCCCAGCTGGCGCTGGTGTTCGGCGGCCCAGTCATTCAGCGCCGCACGCAGCGCCGGCATGTCTTCGGGGATATACGGCTGCAGCAGCGCCGGTACCTGGTGGCGCGACGAATTGAGGATGTCCATCAGCCGCGCCAGCAGCGCGTCCGGCCCGCCGGTCTCGTTGCGGAAGAACGACGCCACGCCAATGCCGGCCAGCACCAGTCCGCTGATGATGATCGCCGACAGCACGATCACCGCGATTGCCCGCGCCCTTCCCGGCGGCAGCCTGCCTTCCACGGTCGACGCCAGCACGTGGGTCAGCTGGAACACCAGCAGCCCCGACAGCAGGGTTACCACCAGGCCCAGCTTCAACGCCAGCCACATGCCCAGAAGCATCATCAGCCAGGCCGCGATCCTCGGAACGGGGGGCTTGGGCTGGGCAACGAGGGCGTCTTGCATGGGCGGCGCGTCCGGGCGGGGTGGCCCATGGTAGAGGATTGGCGGCGACGATTCCGGGTGCAGGATGAACGGGCATCAGACGAGGATTGCGCCGCCCCTCACCCGCTCATCGGCACCTCCGGAATCACGCCGGAATCACACCCGGTCCAGCGCCAGATAGCGCGCCGTGCGCACGATCGCCTCGCGTTCGCCGAAGCTGGCCAGCTCGCCGGCAATACGCCCGCTGTCCCCGCTCGCGGCGATCTCCTGCAGCGTGCGCTGCATGGCCCGGATTGCGGCCCGTTGCAGGTCCGAAGGGATGATCACCAACCGGTAGTCGAGTTCGGCCAGCCGTTCCACTGGTACCAGCGGCGTCCTGCCACTGTGAAACATGTTGATCAGCTTCGGCCCGGGCACCCGTTGCCAGATCGCCTCGATCTGTTCCAGGGTTTCCGGTGCCTCCACGAAGATCATGTCCGCACCCGCGTCCACATAGGCCTGCGCCCGTTCGATGGCCGCGTCCAAGCCCTCGCAGGCGATGGCATCGGTGCGCGCAATGATCATCAGCTCCGGATCGTGCCGCGCCTGGCAGGCGACCCGGATCTTCGTGCACATCTCGGCTGCGTCGACCAGCGTCTTGTCATCCAGGTGCCCGCAGCGTTTGGGGAACGTCTGGTCCTCGATATGCAGCGCGGCGACGCCTGCCCGCTCGAATGCGCGCACCGTACGCTCCACGTTGGCGGTGCCGCCGAAGCCGGTGTCGGCGTCGGCGATCACCGGCAGGTCGCAGGCATCGACGATCTTCTCGATCTGCGCCAGCACTTCGGTGAATCCGAGCAGCCCGATGTCGGGCACGCCGGCCGAACGCGCGATGGCGCCGCCACTGGCATACACCGCCTCGAACCCGGCCAGCTCCACCAGGCGGGCCGACAGGCCGTCGAAGACCCCCGGTGCGATCACGCTGCGGCCGTGTCCGAGCAGGTCGCGCAGCTGGCGTGTCTTCTTCATGTGGTCTCCCTTGCAGATGGACTTTTGGCGTGGGATACCGATGATGTGGTCGCCACCGGCGATCGTCCAATACCGTGTTCGTACAGCATCAGAACGTCTGAGGTTCCAATGGAACTGCGCCACCTGCGCTACTTCGTCATGACCGCCCAGCTGCAGAGCTTCACCAGGGCCGCCGAGGCCCTGCACATTGCCCAGCCGCCGCTGGGGCAGCAGATCCGCGCACTGGAGGAAGAGATCGGAACACCGTTGTTCCATCGCCAGGGACGCGGCATCGTGCTCAGCGATGCCGGGCGGGTGTTCTGGAAAGCAGCGGAGGACATCCTCGCGCGCGTCGACCAGGCCAAGGAAGAGGCGTTGCGCGCCGCGCGCGGCGAGGTCGGCACGTTGACGTTGGGGTTGACCGAATCGGCGACCTATAACGAAGCGGTCACCGCGCTGATGCGCAGCTTCCAGCGGGCGCATCCAGCAGTGCAGGTGCAGCTGGTCGAAGATGGCAGTGAATCCCTGGTCCGGCGCCTGGATGATGGCGAGCTCGACGCAGTGATCGTGCGCCCGCCATTTTCCGGCACCGGTGAGCGGGTGACACAGCAACTCAGTGCCGAGCCACTGGTGGCAGTGCTGCCAGCCGATCACCCGCTGGCATGCCGGACGAGCATCGCGCTGGCCGAGCTGCGCGATGAGCGTTTCATCCTGTTCTCTCGGAAATCGGGGCAGGGCCTGAGTGCAGACGTAGTCGCCGCCTGCCGCAGCCAGGGGTTCACTCCGGCCATCCAGCAGGAAGCGCCGCAGGTGGCTTCAGCGATCAACCTTGCCGCCGCCGGCCTGGGTATCGCCATCGTGCCGGCGTCGATGCAGAGCATGCACCGGAGCGGCTTGGCCTTTGTTGCACTGGAGCTGGGCATGCCGACCACCACGCTGCAGTTGGCAGTGCGCTGCGATCCTCCCGCGACGGCCGCCCAGCTGCTGGCCTGCGCCAGAGACGTGACAACACCTCATTCGCCATAGCTGGCGTTGTTCTTGCCCTGGCGCTTGGCGTGGTAGAGCGCGCGGTCGGCCAATGCCAGCCAGTCCTCGACGCTGCCGCCGCGCGGCGTCGCCGCGATGCCGATGCTGACGCTGAACTCGATGCCCGGCGTTGCCTGCCGTGCTGCTTCCAGAAGGTGCAGACGAACCCGCTCTGCCACATGCATCGCATCGATGGGCGCACAGTCCTGCAGCAGCACGACGAACTCGTCGCCTCCCAGCCGCGCAGGGGTATCGCCGGGCCGGGCGAAGGCGCGCAGTGTTGCAGCGATATGCCGCAGCACTTCGTCCCCGGCACGATGACCATGCGAGTCATTGATGCGCTTGAAGTCATCCACATCAAGCATCAGCAGGCAGGCGAAACCACCCTGCCCCTGCGCCTTGTCCAGTGCCTGCTGCGCACGGACGATCAGGAAGCCGCGGTTGGCCAGCTCCACCAGCGGGTCCATCCGGCTCAGCCGCTTCAACTGGCGGTTCTGCGATTTCACCCGCCGCGCCAGCTGCCAGCTGAGGATGCTGAGGCCGATGCCGTAGACGAACAGGAACGGCACACTGAGTACGATCGTGCGCTGCGATGACACCGGCTGATAGGGAAACCCGAGTACCCACCAGGTGAGCGCGAACCCAACTGCCAGCGCCAGTGTGGCCCGTACCGCCAGCTTCACCCCGCCGGCGGCGATCTTGTCGGCGACCAGCAGCGCGGCGAACAACGCACTGGGCACCACGCTGAGCCCCATGAAGGCGATCCAGGCACCGCCAAAGAAGGAATCGATCACCATGCAGCGGAACTGGACCACCGCGGGCTGCCGTGAGCGATGGGTCAGCACGAGGGCGAGCGCCGGCCAGGCCAGCGCATTGAGCAGCAGCAGGCTCCACGCCAGCGCACCGTCCTGGCGTTCGAGCATGATCGAAGCAATGGGGATCGCCCCCAACCCGTTGCCCACGAAACGCATCCAGCCGATGCGCCGTGCCGCGCCGATGCCTTCGACCGAGACCTCGGTCGAGTCCGTCAAGAACGGCATTGCCGACCCCCTTGAGCGATCGCAGCTGCCACCAAGGCCCTTGCCGGGCTGCCTGCGGTGAGTCTGACAGCTCTGCGTCAATTCGGGATCAAGGTTGCAGAAGCCATCTGGCGACAATCAGTGAGGCAGCGCGCTCTGTCCTGCCCTCACCCGGCCCTGGGTGCAGCCGTCGAGCCCCGCAGCATCAGGCTGAAATCCAGCGTCTGCTGCAGCGGCACATCCACGTGTTCGATGATGGCAAGCAGCAGGTTGACCGCGCGCTCACCAATCTCCCGCATCGGCTGTCTGATCGTCGTCAGTGGCGGCGTGAGGTAGCGCGAGGAGGCCAGGTCGTCAAAGCCGACGATGGACAGATCCTCCGGCACTCGGATGCCCAGCTCCCGACAGGCCGCCAGGGTGCCCAGCGCCATCTGGTCGCTGAAGCAGAAGATGGCCGTCGGTGCAGACGTGCCGTCCAGCAGCGCCATGGCAGCCGCATGGCCGGATTCCACGGAAAAATCCCCCGGCACGATGCTCAACTGGCGCAGGCGGCCACGCACCTTGCCGGCCGCCCGCACCCCTTCCAGCCGTTGCTGGTGCAGCGGATTGTCAGGCGGCCCGCCGACCACCGCAATCCGTTCGTGTCCCAGCCCATACAGATGCTCCATCACCGCGCGTGCGGCCGCGGCGTTGTCGATGTGGACGCTGGGGATGCCCAGCGCAGGATCGAACTCGCAGCCGTTGACCACCGGCGCGGCGGCACCCCGCTGTTCGACGATGTCACGCGCCGTAGGTGGCAGGCGATGCCCCAGCACGATCATGCCGTCAGCCTCATTGCGCCGGAGCATCTGTGCATAGCGCTCCTCGCGATCCGGTTGATGCTGGGTGTCCCCCAGCAGGACCGCGTAGCCAACGGCCTGCGCGGCGTCCTCCGCACCCTGCAGGATCTGCGCGAAGAACGGATTGGCGATGTCCGGGACGGTGACCAGGATCTTGCCGCTGCGCTGGGTCTTGAGCGTGCGGGCCACCGTGTTGGGTACATAGCCCAGCGCGGCGGCAGCCTGCTCGATGCGCGCGCGGGTGGCCGGCAGGACCTTGTCCGGCCGCGAAAGCGCCCGCGACACCGTGCCTGCGGAGACGCCGACGTGCTTTGCGATGTCGTAGATGGTGGCCATGGCGTTAGTTCTCCTGTCCGCTGTGCACTGCACAACAGGTCCTGCGTGAGCCCCTGCTAGGATAATGCAATCGATTGCATCGAGGGCGAATCACGTTGAAGACGCTCAAGGGTCCAGCGCTGTTCCTGGCGCAGTTCATCGGCGACGCAGCTCCTTTTGATCGGCTGGACACGCTGGCCGGGTGGGCCGCGGGTCTGGGCTATTCTGGCGTACAAGTCCCCACCACGGCGCCCCACCTGTTCGATCTGGCCGAGGCCGCGCGCAGCCAGGCGTACTGCGACGATATCGCCGGCGTGCTGGCCGGTCATGGCGTGCAGATCACCGAGCTGTCCACCCATCTGCAGGGGCAGCTGGTCGCGGTCCATCCGGCCTACGACAGCCTGTTCGACGGGTTCGCACCCGCGGACAAGCGCGGCGATCCCGCCGCCCGCCAGGCCTGGGCAGTGGAACAGCTACTGTTGGCCGCCAAAGCCAGCCAGCGCCTGGGGCTGACCGCGCATGCCACGTTCTCCGGCGCATTGGCCTGGCCCTATTTCTATCCCTGGCCGCAGCGCCCACCGGGACTGGTGGAGGAGGCCTTCGCCGAACTCGGCCGCCGCTGGCGCCCCATCCTCGATGCGTTCGACGACTGCGGCGTGGACCTGTGCTTCGAGATCCACCCGGGGGAGGACCTGCACGACGGCGCGACCTTCGAACGCTTCCTCGATGTGGTGGATCATCACCCCCGCGCCAAGATCCTGTACGACCCCAGCCACCTGCTGCTGCAGCAGATGGACTACCTGGGTTTCATCGACCGCTACCACGCGCGCATCGGCATCTTCCACGTCAAGGACGCGGAGTATCGCCCCAGCGCAAGCAGCGGCGTGTATGGCGGCTACCAGGACTGGATCGAGCGTCCGGGCCGCTTCCGTTCGCTCGGTGATGGCCAGATCGACTTCAAGGCGATCTTCTCGAAGTTCGCCCAGTACGACTTCCCCGGCTGGGCGGTACTGGAATGGGAATGCTGCCTGAAGCACCCCGAGGACGGCGCACGCGAGGGTGCCGCCTTCATCCGCGACCACATCATCCGCGTGACCGAACGCGCCTTCGACGACTTTGCCGACAGTGGCACGGACGCCGCATCACTGCACCGCATGCTGGGAATCTGAGCCAAGACCGCCCCGGGAGGGCAAGCCATGACGCACGCCATGTCGCGCCTGGGCGCGATGATGTTTCTGCAGTTCTTCATCTGGGGGGCGTGGTTCGTCACCCTCGGAACCTACCTGGTGCAGGGCCCGCTGCAGGCCAGCGCGAGCCAGGTGGCCACCGCCTTCCTCAGCCAGTCCATCGGCGCCATCGTGGCGCCGTTCCTGGTCGGCCTGATCGCCGACCGCTACTTCGCGGCGCAGCGCATCCTTGCGGTGCTGCACCTGGCCGGCGCGGTGCTGATGTGGCTGGCGTCCACCGCCACCAGCTTCAGCGTGTTCTCGGCCTGCGTGATGGGCTACATGCTGCTGTTCATGCCGACATTGGCACTGGCCAACAGCGTGGCGATGCGGCACATGCAGTCGCCCGAGAAACAGTTCCCGCTGGTACGCGTGGCCGGCAGCATCGGCTGGATCATCGCCGGTGTGCTGATCGGCTGGCTGGGCTGGGAACAGGCCCATCGGCTTGAACTGACCTTCCGCATGGCCGCGCTGGCATCGCTGGTGCTGGGCCTGTATGCATTCACCCTGCCGCACACGCCACCGCTGGCGCAGCAGCGCGATGCCGGACTGGGGCAGATCCTGGGGCTGGATTCGTTGCGACTGCTGAAGTCGCGCGCCTACCTGGTGTTTTTCCTGGCGTCCATCGCCATCTGCATTCCGCTGTCGTTCTACTACAACTTCACCAATCCGTATCTCAACGACCTGGGCGTGCGCGGTGCAGCAGGCCTGCAGTCGCTGGGCCAGGTCTCTGAAGTGCTGCTGATGCTGGCCATGCCGTTCCTGTTCGTGCGGCTGGGAGTGAAGACCATGCTGGCGGTCGGCATGGCCGCCTGGGTGGTGCGCTACGCCATGTTCGCCTTCGGCGATGCGGGCAGCGGTTTCTCCCTGCTGGTGATCGGCATCGTGCTGCATGGCATCTGCTACGACTTCTTCTTCGTCACCGGCCAGATCTACACCGATGCGCATGCCGGCCCCGCCGCGCGCAGCAGCGCGCAGGGGTTCATCACCCTGGCTACCTACGGCGTGGGCATGCTGATCGGCACCTTCCTGTCCGGCGCGGTGGTGGAGCACTTCACCACCGAGGCCGGCCCCGACTGGCAGCAGATCTGGCTGTTCCCGGCCGGCGTTGCACTGGTGGTGCTGATCGCCTTCCTGCTGCTGTTCCGCGACCGGCCGGCGGCCACGGCCGCGCCCTCCACACCCTGAGGATCCCAGTCGATGCCCAAGCTTGGAATCGCCATCGTCGGCGCCGGCATGATCGGTGCAGTGCATCGTCGTGCAGCACTGCTGGCGGGTGCCGAGGTACGCGGCGTGGCCGCCTCGTCACCGCAGCGCGCGCATGAGGCCGCGCAGTCCTGGAATGTCCCGCGCGCCTACCGGGATATCGAGGAGGTGATCGCCGATCCGCAGGTACAGGTCGTGCACGTGTGCACGCCCAACCATCTGCACCGCGCCATGGCACAGGCTGCGCTGGAAGCCGGCAAGCACGTGATCTGCGAGAAACCGCTGGCGACGACGCTGGATGATGCACAGGCGCTGGCGGCGCTGGCCGCATCGACCGGATTGGTTGCCACGGTGCCCTTCGTCTACCGCTACCACCCAGTGGTCCGGGAGGCGCGCGCACGCATCGCCCAGGGCGATCTGGGGCCGTTGCACCTGATCCACGGCAGCTACCTGCAGGACTGGCTGCTGGATCCGGCCAGCAACAACTGGCGCGTGGACCCCGCGCTGGGAGGCACGTCGCGCGTGTTCGCCGACATCGGTTCGCACTGGTGCGACCTGGTCGAATGGGTCAGTGGCGAGGGCTTCGCCGAAGTGAACGCGGCGTTCTCCACGGTAATCGCCGAGCGTGGCGCCGTCAGCGGGCAGAGCTTCAGCACGCCAACGGCCGCCAGCGCGATGCAGGCTGTCACCAGCGAAGACGTGGCCGCAGCGATGTTCAGGACCGGCGCCGGCACGCTGGCGTCATTGACGGTCAGCCAGGTCTCGGCCGGACGCCACAACCGCCTCTGGTTCGAGATCGATGGTGCCAAGGCCAGCGTGGCCTTCAACCAGGAGGATGCCGAACGACTCTGGATCGGCCTGCCCGATCAGCGCGAGGAAACCTTCATGCGCGGCCCCGGTGCCGGCAGCGCCGAACAACGCCGCCTTTCCGTGCTGCCGGCCGGGCATGCACAGGGCTACGCTCAGTGTTTCGAGGCGTTTGTCGCCGACACCTATCGCGCCATTGAAGGCGAGCGGCCGCAGGGCCTGCCCACCTTCGAAGACGGCCTGCGCTCGGCACGGATCGTCGATCGCGTCATTGCATCAGCCAGGTCACGTGCCTGGACCACCATCGGTTGAATTCCGGGAGGATCTGTTGATGAAAGCTCTTTTCCGTAGAAGTGCAAGTCTCATCCTGCTGCTCGCTGCCCTGCCCGTCTTCGCGAGCGAAGCCGCCACCACGCAGAAGCCGATCGCGGTGCAGATGTACACCCTGCGCAATGCAGGCTCGCTCGATCAGCAGTTGAAGATCGTCCACGACGCGGGCGTCCGTGCGGTGGAAACGGTCGGTACGCAGAACACCAGCGCCACCGAACTCAAGCAGCTGCTGGACCGGTATTCGATCAAGGCGGTTTCGTCGCACGTGCCACTGGCCGAGCTGCGGGGCAACCTGGATGGTGTGGTGACGTTCAACCGGTCGATCGGCAACAGCACGCTGGTGGTGCCTTACCTGGACCAGAAGGACCGCCCAACCGATGCCGCGGGTTGGACCGCATTGGGCAAGGAGCTGGGCCGCATCGCCAAGCAGGTGCGCGGCAAGGGCATGCGCCTGGCCTATCACAACCACGATTTCGAGCTGGCCGACTTCGACGGTCAGACCGGGCTGGAGCTGCTGTTCGCAGCGGCCGGGCCCGACCTGCAGACCGAGCTGGACCTGGCCTGGGTTGCACGCGCGGGCCTGGACCCGGCGGTGATGCTGGGAAAATTCCGTGGACGCGTGTTTGCGGTGCACGCCAAGGACAATGCGCCGAAGGGCCAGGCCCAGGATGAAGGCGGATTCGCCGCGGTGGGCCAGGGCGTGCTGGACTGGAACGCGATCCTGCCCGCCGCTGCGGCGGCCAAGGTGCAGTGGTACATCGTCGAACACGACCAGCCACGCGACCCGGCCAAGGTCATCCAGACCGGCGCGGACTACCTGCGTGAACACCTGCCCGCCAACGTGCCCACCCGTGCACGGCGCTGACGCATCAAGGAGCCCCACATGAAGATGATCCTGGCCCTGGCCCTGGCTCTGGGCGGCATGAGCACTTCAACGGCAGCCCGGGCCAAGGACGATCCTGCCGCCGGCGCGAAACTCTATGCCCAGCACTGCACTGCCTGCCACGGTGCTGAACGCGCCGGCGTACCGCCGACCTTCCCGGCGCTCACCGACGTCGGCAAGCGGCTTCAGCCCGCCCAGGTCAAGGACAAGATCAGGAAGGGCGGAGGATTGATGCCGCCCTTTGCCCAGCTGTCGCAGCAGGAGATCGACGACCTCGCCAGCTATCTGGCGAAGTAGGCGGCCGGCGACCACGCCGGCCGCGTGCCGCTACAGTTCGCGCACCCAGATGTTGCGGTAGCTGACCCTGGAGTCATGCTCCTGCAGATAGAGCGGCGCGCACGCATGGGGTGCGTACGAAGGCGCACCGATGTACTCGGTCCTGCCTGCCAGCACGGTGTCGTCCTGCACGAGTACGCCGTTGTGCAGCACGGTGATGCGCGCGGGGGACGTCAGGCCGCCGCCCTGCGAGAAGCGCGGCGCCTTCCAGATGATGTCGTAGACCTGCCACTGGCCCGGTGCGCGCGAGGCGTTCACCCGTGGCATGGCCTGCTTGTAGATCGAACCCGCCTGGCCGTTGGCATACGTCGGGTTGTTGTAACTGTCGAGCACCTGCAGCTCGTACAGTTCCTGCAGGAAGATGCCGCTGTTGCCCCGGTTCTGGCCGTCGAAGCCCTTCGTCTCGGTGGGGGTACGCCATTCGACATGCAGCTGGACATCGCAGAAGCGTTGCCGGGTGCGGATGCCTTTGCTGCCCGGAACGACGGTCATGGCGCCATCGGCAACCGTCCAGGGCACGCGCCCGCCCTGCTCTGCCTCCCACGCCGAGACATCCTTGCCATCGAACAGCACGATGGCATCGGAGGGGGCCTTGCCTGGCGGCGTGGCCACGACTGCGGGCACGGGCGTCCACACTTCGGTCTTCTTCGGGTCACGCGCAGCGTCGGCGCCGTCGTGAGCGAATGCGGATGCAGCGGCCAGCAGGCCGGCCGTGATCAACGCAGGGCGGAGCATCAGGGTGGCGTCCATCAGCTGGTCCCCCACGCGGGCGTACCGGGGACATAGGCCAGGTCACCGTCGTAGCGGCCCGGCACGGCGACGTACTGCAGCACACCGGTCGCCCCGACCTTTGAAGTGAAGAAGCCGAAGATGGCCAGCTGCTTGATCATCGTGAAGTAATGCGGCATGGCCTCGCCTTCCTCGGGAGTGCCGGTCTCGGTCACGTCGGCATTGCGTGCCTTGGCTTCGGCGTCCAGCGTTCGCAGCAACCCGGTGCGGGCTTCCGGCGTGAGCGATACGAAACGGCCACCGGCGCGCGTGTCGATGTCGGCCAGGCCGGCGCGGAACGTCGCCTGCTGCCGGGCGGTGTAACAGTCGCTGACGAACGTCGCCATGAACGCACCGGCACCCGCGTCCTTGGCCCCGGGCGTCCTTGTCCGCGGCAGGATGGTTTCGGCGATCTCGTCCAGCATGCCGATGTCGGCATCGGAGAACGCGGGCATCGCCCCGGCAGCCGGCACCTTGCCATGCACCAGCGCAGGCAGGCCAACCATGGCCGCACCGGTAGCGGCAACGATCATCTTCAACAGTTCGCGGCGATCCATCAGAGGTTCCCCGCTTTCAGTTCGCGTACCGCATGGTCGGCCGCGCGCGCGGTCAGCGCCATATAGGTCAGCGAGGGATTCACGCAGGCGCTGGAGGTCATGCAGGCACCATCGGTCACATAGACGTTGGGGGCATCCCAGACCTGGTTGTGCTGGTTCAGCACCGAGCTCTTCCGATCACGTCCCATGCGCGCGGTCCCCATCTCGTGGATGCCCTTGCCCGGTGCATAGTCGTTGTCGTGCATCTTCACGTCCTTGACGCCGGCCGCCTCCAGCATCTCGGCGGCATCGGCGGCCATGTCCTTGCGCATCGCCAGTTCGTTGGCACGCATGGCAACGTCCATCGCCAGCACCGGCAGCCCCCACTTGTCCTTGCGGTCGTGGTCCAGGCGGATCGCATTGTCGTGGTGCGGCAGCATTTCACCGAACCCGGTCATGCCGATGCGCCAGTCACCCGGCACGGTCAGCGCCTCCTTCAGGTCCGCGCCGATGTTCAGCTCGGCGATCTCGCGTGACCAACCGGTGCGGCTGGCGCCACCCTGGTAGCCGAAGCCGCGCAGGTAGCCACGCTTGTCCGAGGCGACGTTGCGGAACCGCGGAATGTAGAAGCCGCAGGGACGACGGCCAAAGTAGTACTTGTCTTCGTAGCCCTCGACCCGGCCCGAGGCGCCCGCACCGAAATGATGGTCCATCACGTTGTGCCCCAACTCGCCCGAAGATGAACCCAGTCCGCCGTCCCATACATCGGTGGCCGAGTTCATCAGCAGCCACGTCGAGTTGAACGACGACGCGTTGAGGAAAATCACCTTGGCCGTGTACTGGTAGGTCTGGCCGGTCTCGGCGTCGATGACCTCCACGCCGCGGGCACGCTTGCGGTCCTTGTCGTAGAGCACTTCCTTGACGATCGAGAACGGACGCAGGGTCAGGTTGCCGGTCTTCATCGCCGCTGGCAGCGTCGCCGCCTGGGTGGAGAAGTAGGCACCGAAGGGACAGCCCAGGATGCACTTGTTGCGGTACTGGCAGTTGACGCGCCCCTGCTCGGGCATCGGCTTGGTGATGTTGGCAGTGCGCGAGTGGATCATATGGCGCGTTCCGCCGAAGGCCTTCTTGATACGCGCGGCCACATCCTTCTCGACGATGTTCAGGGGAATCGGCGGCAGGAACTCGCCGTCTGGCAGCACGTCCAGTCCTTCGCGCGTGCCAGCGATGCCGGCGAACTTCTCCACGTGGTCGTACCACGGCGCGATGTCGGCGTAGCGGATCGGCCAGTCCGCGGCGATACCGTCCTTGAGATTCGCCTCGAAATCCAGATCGGAGAAGCGATAGCTCTGCCGCCCCCACATCAACGATCGGCCACCGACGTGGTAGCCACGGAACCAGTCGAAACGTTTGGTCTCGATGTAGGGCGAGTCCTGCTCGTTCGCCCACATCCCTTCCAGGTTCTCGGCCAGGCCGTAGTCGCGCATCAGCACCGGGAAGTCGGCCTTCATCGCCTGCGTCGGACGGTTTCGGTGCGGGAAGTCCCACGCCTCCTTCATCGCGTTGACGTAGTCCTTGACGTGCTCGATGTTGCGGCCCCGCTCCAGCATCAAGACCTTCAGGCCCTTCTCGGTCAGCTCCTTCGCTGCCCAACCGCCACTGATTCCCGAGCCAACAACAATGGCGTCGTAGTGATTATCTGCCATGGGTTTCTCACCTGGGTGGATATCGTTTCAGACGTCGCAGAGGCGGATCGCCTCGCGCAATGAGGCAACGGGATCGGGCGCTGCAGGCGTGAACTCCTGCGCCAGATACCCCTTGAAGCCGGTGTCGCGGATCGCGCGACAGATGGCCGGATAGTGGAGCTCCTGCTGGTCTCCGATCTCGTTCCGGCCGGGCACGCCTGCGGTGTGGTAGTGCTTGAAGCAGGCGTGATGCTTGCCGATGGTGGCGATGATGTCGCCTTCCATGATCTGCATGTGGTAGATGTCGTAGAGCAGGCCGAAGTTGTCCGAGCCGAGCCGCTGGCACAGCTCCACGCCCCAGGCGGAGTGATCGCACAGGTAGTCGTGGTGATCGACCCTGGAGTTCAGCAGCTCCATCACCAGCACCACGCCGCGCTTCTCGGCATGCCCGAGGATGCGCTTGAGGCCAGCCTCGGCATTGGCCATGCCGTCCTGCGGGTCCATACCGTTGCGGTTGCCGGAGAAGCAGATGAGATTTCGGTAGCCGGCATCGGCCACCAGATCGATGTGCCGCGTGTAGCGTTCCACCAGCTGGTCGTGGAACTCACGGCCGGCAAAGCCCTTGGTCAGGCCCAGTTCCGCGCCGTTGCACATCGAGCTGTACACGCCGTGGGCCTTCAGTGTGGGCCAGTCCTCGGGACCGACCAGGTCGATGGCGGCGAAGCCGAGGGCCTTCACCGTCTGGCAGAGCTGGGCGACCGACAACTGCGGGAAGGTCCAGCGGGCCACGGAATGCTTCAGGTTGCCCTTGAGCGGCGCCGTGGCGGCGAATGCGGGCAGCGCTCCCGCAGTACCCAGAGCTACGCCTCCAGCAACCGCCATGCGCAACGCATCGCGCCGCGTGAGCCCCCTCGAAGGAGCCGGTCTGATCGAATGGATGGACATCCACCTGCCGGCCTCCCAACCGGTATCAAACGCAACGATTCACAGCAATGCAATCGATTGCACCATAGGGGAGGAAATTGTCTGTTTGCAAGTCGCGGTGCACGAAAACTGATGCTGCGAAGCACAACACAGATGACATCGCGCAAAAAGAAAAGCCCCGCATGAGCGGGGCTTTCTTTTGTGCTGCAGGCGAGCGTCCGATCAGAACGGTTGTGTGCATATTAGGAGCTTAGACCCAAATTCAACCAGCCGAAAAAACTCTAAAAATCAACAGCCTGAAGAGCACTTCGACTATTTTTTTCAACAAAGCCGCCTGAATCCGTAGGTCACCCTAAGCGCACCTCAGCGATCGCTAACCGTCACTCGGCAGATCGGTTACCAGCTACACCCCGATCTGCAGGGGGCCATTGTGCACAAGGTGGCTAATCCCCAGGCATAAAGAAGGGGGCTATGGCTGGATCAATCTCGCCAAATTCGAAGATCACCAAGTCATCATCATCGTCATCCAACTTGCTCAATGAGGCAAGTTGGATCAAGCGCCCCTGGGAGAGGGCAAGGGTAAAGGGATTGACGTGCGGGGCGTCGAACCGATACGCCTTGCAGAAGTCTTCCTGTGACAACTTTCCAGATAGCAGCATCATCAGATCCCGAGAAGAAATGCCAACGCTCATGCCTCCTACTCCACTAGTGATTAACCGATATCGACCTTGTACTCTGTGCTTGGCCTCTTGATCTAGGCAGCGACGAGCTGCGTTATAAGGCGCTAGGTGCGGCTCTGGAAAATTAATCGAGGCACTTCGAATCAGTTCATCCAGTTCCGCGTAGGGGGAAATGAGGCGCTTAAGATCAATTGAGGCGCGTACCCTGAGGTCAAAGCGCAGTTTTCTGTCCGTCCGGCCGGAGAAGAAGTCGCGCTTCTCCTCAACGCCAATGAGAAGCACTCCATCAATGCTGGAGTGCTTGGTCAAGAAGTGGTCGACGACCTGTCGGTCGGTGAAGGTGCCGCCCATCGATGCCATCGATGCACTGCTACGAAACAGCCCGCAGTCACCATCGCAGGCCACCAAGAGTTTAAATGTGCCCTCATGAGACCCTTCTAACTGGCCAGTCTTCGCTTTGAGCGCCTTGTAGAGCGGATTGACCTCCTTTGAGGGCGCGACATCGTAGCTGGTGTAGCTTGCCATGGTGCTCGTTTGAGCAGGATCGTAATTAATTGAGAAGTCGAACTTCTTATCGGAGGGTTTAAACGTGTCCTTCTGATGCGGCTTCGTGTTGATCGATTTTAGCCACGGCACGACCTCGCTATGCAGGAGCGCAATCATCTGGCCCCTGTTCGGTATAGCAAGCTGGACTTTGACCTGACCTCGCTTCCCCGTTCGTTCGCCATTGATCCTATAAGCGAGCCTTACAGGATCAACACCATGCTTTCTCGCAAGGGCGGGGGTTTGCTCAAGAATCGCGTCGACCGGATTGTTCTCGTCCAAGCCCCTGTCGGAAATGGCAAGAATATCGCCGACAACCGTAAGGTTCTTCCCCATTGCTGATTGGTAATCGACCAGAAGATCTGGGCGCTTCCCTGAGGGAAGGGGAACTTCATGACGAACTGAGGCCACCTGTGCAAACGCGTCCAATACAACCACTTCCCACATAGTGGGCAGGCGCTGTTCGTTGGGCGTATTGAGCTTTTTGATTAGTCCGGAAAGCTGCTCCGGAGAGACAACGCACTGCAGGCGCTTGATGCATCTCTGCAAATCACGCCGCGAGAAGACGAATTGAGTCATTAGGATCGACCAGACTTCGCAGTGGTGAAGTATCGCAATTATTACCTACGAGGCGGAATCAAAAATACTAAATCTAGCGCATTGACCTACTTCCGTCCCCTCGCCCGGACCAGGCCGAACCTTTATGCTTGGCTAGCCAAGCGGACAGGAACCAAGTTACCGACCCGCTGAAAGGACTTACTTGCTGCGGCGTTCTCCAGATCAGTCTTAAACCACACCATCATCTCCAGTATCTCCTCCGTAAGCTTTTCAAAACGCCCCGAGGAAATACTTAAGTACTCTCCATGCGCGATCTTGTTCCTCGAGGCAAGCAAGGTCTCATCGATCAAATTGAAACGCGCCGAATACTGGGCGACATCAACACCCAACCAGCCCGCAATATTAATAAATATGTCCGATTTTAGGTTTCCATCCGCGGTAATCCCAGCAACGGGGAGCAAAGCTGGCTTATCAAGCAACGACATCAAGTGCGAGATTGCAGGGACTGCTACCGAAGACTTTCCACTGTCCCCCACCGATGTGAGCTTGGCCTTGATACTAAGAGCAATAAATGAATCCTGCAAATCGCGAGTCTTCATTCCCCGAGTAGACACAAAGGCGACGTAGGCATTAGAAGCATTCTTTATATACCCTTCCCAGTGTGCGTAGAGCATGGCGACACCTGCACGAACATGAACATCCGCCTTCTTTGCTTTAGATGATTTGGCCAATGCAAGCAGTTCAATAATCTCTTTTCGGCGCCATGCCAAGTCATCATCAAGGTAGTCAGTCAGATCTCCAATTGACCTAATCTTCATGGTTTAAAATACTCGACAGCAAAGGGCAGCAAATTAGCCATGCGAGTTGTTCCGCGCACACCCTGACCAGAGTAGTTTGAATAGGTTTGGTCCGTCCACAACGCATGAACTTTTTCCACGAGCCAGTTCTGACGCTGACGGTCATCTGGAATCGCCATTATTTCCTTGCGATTTTCCGCCACGCCATAACCAATCACATCAAAGGCTGCAAGCATTGATCTGCCAGTGTGCCGAGTGCCGTCCCATCGCTTGAACGCATCTCCTGCAAAAGCCTGCCACAAAAGATCAAAAGTCCAATTGAATACTTTCGCTTCATCAACCAGATCTTTCTCGGTCATCGCACTCAATTTACGTGCAGCCAGGTCCAAGTACTCATTGACATCCAATCCCTTAGTGTAGGTCGCACGCCGGTAGGCTACAAAACGAAGTACCATTTCATTGTCTTGCGCCAACTCCTCTTGCGTGGGCGTGAGTTGGATCGTCCCCTTGAACTCAGGCTTGGCTGAAAGATCGCGAATCCATTTGAAAAAATCTTCATTAAGCATAACCAGCACGCTGTTGCGCACTTCCTGATCACTCAGCTTCGACCCCCCAGTATTGAGGCGCTGGAACAGTTCGTACTTTGCGTCTTGATCGCTTTCTTTCCGCAAAATTTCAACTCGAATTCTGGCCCTTTTGATCTCAAGCTGCAGCGGCGTATTGAACACCTTGATATCACCAACCTGATCACTATGCCATTTCATACCCTCAAGCGAAGGAAGGAAATTAGTGCCTGATAGAATCAAAGGCTCCGCAAGATTTCCATTTACCCTTAACACCCCCATTAGATGCAGAGCAGTCGAGATACGCTGAAGACCATCGATCAGCTCCCATACACCATCTTCGCGCTGAAAAACAAACACCGGAGGGACTGGAAGCCCGAGCAGAATCGATTCAACAAAGCGGGTCTTCTGTGATTCCTCCCAACGAATTAGGCGTTGATAAGCGGGAGCAATGATCAGCTCATCATTTTTATAGAGACTTGCGATTTCGCCAAGCGACATCTCGTAGCCATCAGTAACGACTTGCCGCTTTGCCTTCTCCAACTCAACCTGAAGATCCTGAATACTCATTTAATTCTCCTTGGCAATTCACTCACAGCCCGCAGTATTTCGACAACCAACAAAACCACCCCATTAAACGAAAACAAAATTCCAGGGAGGCACGCCACTCAAATGACCGTATCAGACAAAGATCTCATGCAAACACCGTCTTCTGCGTAATCATTTCATTCTAACCAACAAGCGGAGCGCCAGCCACTCTCCAGTAGAAGTGCGCACACCAGCGTATCCGGGATGCGCAGCACCACAGCTATCGCGTTTAGGAAGAATTCCCACACTATTGTGGAACGTACCAATTCCGACATGAACGACCTTGATAGGACTAATTCTGGTGTGGTATCAACCATAGCCCTTCATTAAATAAACGTCAGCGCGGGGAACAAAGACGCCGGCATCATTCATCAAGAGCTCATGCCCGCGTCCACACCTCACAGTGGCGAACAACTTCCGCCACTGCCACGATTTCCCCGTCATTTACAGCTCCGATTCGAGCATCAGCTTTCTTGCTCAGTCGTTGATGCTCATTCACCAGCTGGTCCAGAACGGCTTGATGAGGCCCATCGGCCCAAGGTCAAAAATTTCCACAGGCATAGCAAAAGATGAGAGCCAGGAAGCCGCAAATTCTGCAGCTTCCGCTGCTACTGGCCAGCCTCTTCAATGAATCAAAGCGTGCCCCCCTAAAAAACTGGCTTCAGACTAGTAGGAGGCAGAAATCTCCGCGCAAACAAAAACCCCAGCAAGCAAAATTGCTTACTGGGGTCTATTCGCATCGATGCGCTACTAAAAATCAGAACGGAAGTGGCTACCTTTTTTTGACAACGAGAGCAAAAAACCCTGTGCAGATGAACATTCCGTCCCGAGGCGGCGAAATACTGTCAACAGACTACCCAATTAGCGGATGGTTGTTAACGCTTTGACTGATCCTCGCCTCCCAGCTGGAGCATCGGGCTCTGCGGAGCCTCTATTGTTCATCCTCCCCAAAGATCAGCTTGCCGACCATGTAGATCGTGCTCCCAAAGTTGTAGATGAGTTGCTCCCCTTGTTTCAGGAACGACTGGCTTGTATCAATCCCTGCGAGCTTCAGAGCATCGGCCACCTTGTCGCTGGCTGGGTGCGCGTCGGCTAGGCGCATGTCGTATACCCCGGCTACCACGCTAAACACGCCTCGTGCCTTGTCAACGCCGACCTTCTGAGCAAGCACATCTTCAAGCAGCTTGTTGGATCCCAGCTTGTCTTTGTCTGAGCGTGCAGCGATTTTACGCAGCTCACGCACGTTGAGTCGGTCGGAAAAAACTCGCACTAATTCTTTTGCAAGCCGAAGAAGTGTTGACCTATCCGCGCTAACAAACCTCGTCACGACCTGCATCGCGGCTTGATCATCTATTTCATGAGTGAAAAGAGATATCCCATAGCGCTCCTTAAAGCTTCTCTCAAGCAGCCGCATAGTCTGGAACAGCAGCTCCTCGAATGCATCTGTCGAGGCAGGACGCGCCTCGACCTGGGACATCAAGAGCTCTGGAGATACCTTCCCTTCCGGAGCAACGTTGTTAGACGCCCATACGTGCTGCTCCCAAGTTGGCAATTTTGCAATGTCGTACGCATAGATGGTCAACAAATCCGCTGAGTTGATCCCAAAATGCGTCTGATACCCCGATGTGGATAGGATCGCCCCAGTTTCCCGGGTGTACCACTTTAAGGAGAATCCTCTGTGGGCTAGTAGCTCATTTACCACACCTGGACGGAACCAGAGCCATCGGCCGATATCCTCGTCCTTCAGGTCCTGGGAAGCTACGCGAGTACCGTCCGTTTCCGTCACGAAGTGCGGGAGCGCAGAGTCAGCGTCACCTCTGACACGCACGCTAAGTCCCTTGTGATCGATCCATTCGTCTCGCCAGAACTCTCCCTCGACCCTGACCCCCACATATCCACCTCTCTGCCCCTGCCTCTGCTCAGACTCGGTATTGTCGTCGCGCTCCGGCCCCATCACAGGCGCATCTTCTTCAGGGTCCACATCCGTCCTCCAGACGCGAAATGAAGCCCAGCTCCCTCCAAAGACGCGGTCCAGCTCGCGAAGCCTGAGCTCGAACCTCCCTCCGTCCCTTTCCTCATCGACATCTACGAGTTCTTCGTACTCGGTCCCGATCAACGATGGAACGTTCTCAATGCGCCTGCGGTAGTACGACAGCCGCAGCGCCAAGCCCCTCGCGGCCAAGTAGTCGAGTAGGAACTCACGCTTAATCTCGATGGACGTATGACTTCCATCCTCCTCCAACTTCTCACGAACCACCTCAACGAAGTCTTCCTCAGGACGAACCCAGCTGTTTCCATCCTTCACTAGGCGAAGTGCGATCACCAGATCAGGGCTAAGTATCCATTTCCTACCGCCAACCACTGGCTGGTCATGTTCGTACACAAGCTCAACCCCGAGGGGCTCCCTGTCGTTGTACTCGAACTCATCGACAGGAGAATAGTGCCCATCATCGTAGGCATACGGCCGAACGCTGTGCGATATCCCTATCTGCCCCCAACTCAAGCGCTCTGCTCTCTCACGGTGCTCCGGAGGAAATGCGACAGATCCGCAGCCAAAGAACTCGCTGACGTACCCAACAGTCTGCGGGTCGGCTCCGCGGTCCTCCAGCGTCTCCAATGCGCGCAAGGGAACCCACGTGGAGTTGTCGAAACGCCGACGCGTCTCCCGGGTCTGGAGGATCCATTCTCTCTTCATGACCTAAATCCTATCGGTTGTGGGCAAGTGCAAATTTACTTCCGAAACACGAATCGACTTGCACCTCGTAGACCTAAAAAAAATCATTGCTTCTACACACATAAAGGGAAGACATGCCCCCCCAGAAATTCGCACCGCTCACCTATGGGGAAAATCAACCCTTCTTAGTGACGGAGCGCTCTGCTTTGCTAACGACACCCGCACCCGCACCCGCACCCGCATGCTAGACCACTGGCAACGGCGAATTAAGGTACACGTCGTCTAGGCCTCGGACACTGGCGTTGTATGCCCATCTGACAAACTGTTCAAGTAAGCGAGCGTTCTCCGCTTCGAGCCGTGCGAGCTCGCCCTCCAACCGGGCAATACGATCCATCGCCACCTGCATCTCTGGCAAGTTCTCAAAGGATCGCTGGCGACGATCACCGTTAGCTAGTGCAAGCTTGCGCTGCTCAAAAGCAGCCTGAATTCGAGTGTGCTTATGCAAGGCTTGCCGCGTATACCTTGCGTAGAGATGCTTTTCGACGGCATCCAGCAGTCCCTCCCAGGTCAAACGGCCAGACCAGCCGTCAAGGATCCCGACAATCTTCGCAACATCCGAATCACTGAGGTTCTTTGCTCTACTCATGATGCAGACCCCTCCACTTCAACCTTCCACTCCATAAGCACTGAGCCCTCGTCTCGATGCGTTAGTGACCGGCGTGCCTCTTTCGCTTGCTGCAACCGTGATGCAGGCCTTACATGATTCAATCGAATCAACGCGCCGCGTGCCACCGCGGGATCGTCCAAGATCTTGATCAGCTCTAGAAGTCTGGAGTGCGTCAATCTCTGGTGTTCAACCCACCGTGATGCGCCGTAGGTTCCACCAGCCTCGGCGACTTCCGCTTCACCCAGAAGAGCTGCAGTTTCAGCCAGCTTAGATCGCGCGTTTGCTTCGCCCACCTCATCCCCCTTAATGCAGACTTGCTCGTTGCAATTCGCACAGTCCCGATGCAAGGAACAAGGAGACATGACGAAGTCGTGGACGCAGAATCCGAAATCGGTCGTGTGGGCGGCTTGGATGCCCATTTCCGCGAACTTCTCTCGAGGAATTAGGCTAACGCGGACCTGCGGCAGCGGCTCGACCGCCAGTTCAGTCACCGACTCGCGCTGCCTTTCCTGCCGCAGCCCCACAAGCCGCGCCTGAACATCGCGATCAGAGACGTGGTTGTATGAGTCATTCTGACGAACATCATTCCGACCCGACCACTTTGCGATGTCGAGTTCACTCATGCCACCGGCCTGAGCCAAGGTATTCAGATAGTGTCTGAATTGGTGAGTACGAATGACGATTGGAGATCCGTCCAAATCGAAGTAGCCCAGATGATCGAAGACGGACTTGACTCCGTGCTCTGTACGACCACCAAGACCAGTAGAAATAAAGTCCTGATCTGGCGCCTCGATGACGCAACGGAACGTACGCCTGGTCCGATGCAACTCATTACGCCGAACCACGCAAAGCGCTTCGCTGTACCGCAGATCAGAATCGACATCCAACCATGGGAATCCTCTGGGCAGGAAGCTGATGACAGAAGCCTCAACATCCGAGAACTTGATCACAGTTCTGCCGCGACGCTTCTCGAGAGGCACGCCATTACCCAAACACCACGCCCTAGTGCTCGCGGGCGACGCCGATTCTGCAAAAAGGACTTCGCCGAGCTCTGCAATTGACAAGTCACCGCCGCGCAAATGCTCGAGATGTGATGGGAGGAACATCGACTTGGGATTGCGTTCGTACCAGCGCGCCACGCGACGCGCCTCTGCAGATAGTTCATTGAGTCTTCTCACGGCCTCGCGCACGACCGAACTCATAGATGGCACAACCCACTTGACCATGGGGTCTGCACCCTTGGAAGGCCAGAACCGCAGCCCATATGCCGGCGACGCATCGGGACGAGCTGTTGTGACCTCAGGCTCCGCCCTAAGCAGCAAAACCTCATTCACCCGATCCGGGGCCGAGCACATGATCCCCGCCGCCGACGTTACAAACAGATCAGCAGGTTCGCTCGCCGCGCGAAAGGCCAGCGCTAGGCATTCCAACGAGCGGGGGCTGGGAAGCTTAGCCTGTCGTGCAGCCTCGAACTCCTCTCCTACCCTACCGTTCGCGTCCGTCGGGCGAGGTATGGAATTGGACCACCGCAATGGGACAGCCGCTAAGCGATTGTCATCAATGAACGACGCAAGCATCTCCAATTGTGAACCGACTCGATAGCCCGCAGATGGGCTGTACTTGGCCCGGATGAGTAGAGCCGCTCTATTAAAGGTCGCCGCAGTGACAGATGCGACGTTACAAGCCCCCTGATCTTCCAGTACAGCCGCCAATGCTCGCAGGGAGGCGAGCCGAAACCCTATACACTTCGTTGGCCGCATCCCATGCTGATATCGAAGGTAGGACTTGGCGAACGAACCGAAGGGCTCGGGCATCGGGCGTGGTACGCGCTCGTTAACTGATTCCCATGAGCTAAAAATAGCGCGAAACGCGCCTCGCTTAGCTTTGATTCTGACAGAATCCGCGATCTCCCATGCCATTTCATCGAAGGCAAGCTCGGCACCAAAGATGGTCAACTCATTCCGGCACAGAGCGATAAACGCAGAGACATTTTGCTCGGCATTTCGCTCACTACGCGGCTGGAAGAGAACTACTTTAGCCACAGGCTTTAGCTCCACCGAGTGAGCAACGACGCACCTTAGCCTGGCGGCATTCCTCTATCACGGCCGCAACTGCGAATATGGTTCGGTCATTGATGGAAGCGATGCGCTTATCAGAATGCCTGAGCTGCTTTTCACGCTGGTCAAGCAGGTGCTGTAGTACCGCCTCATGTGGCCCATCCATCCACGCCTCGAAGCTGGTGCAGGTGTAACAGGCGATCGGAGCATTGAATCCGCAGAATCCGTGTGTTCCACAATCGCCCATAGGGGAACCGCTTCGATCAATACGCAGATCGATTACGCGCTTCGACGTATTCTCGCCCAATCCCTCCACAAGCGTTCCCGCGAACGCCTGGGCCAAGGGAGCCATCTCCATGGCAATGGCACGATCAATGCGCTCGATGATTGCAGGCGAACTGGCCGAGTAAACGCCAACATTCTGGGTGTCTGTGTGATCGAGAAGTCGGGCGATGACCAAAGGACTGTACCCCTCTTCTCCAGCTCGCGTTCCGATCGTTCTCCTGAATCGGACACCGCTTATGCTCATCGCCTTACCCGTGCGCTCGGAGACGACTGACAGGCTTTCGAGAACGGCCGTAATCGTCCGGCCAATCATGACGGAAGTCCGATGGAATTCAAATCCTTGGGCACCCCCCTTCGAGCGCACAGAGGGAAAGAGAGGGGCTTGCCCTGCATCGTCTAGGATCGAACAGAAGCGTGCGCGAACGCTCTCAGCGTACGAACTGACATGCTCACCAAACTGCTCGACAAGCGGGCGTTCTACGAACTGAGCACGCGAAAAATTGGCACCCTTCTTAGCGCTTGGCATCTGGATGGAATACTTCAGCATCCCATCAGCATCTGTTTCCACCCTAACATCGCAGACCTTTAAGGACGCGTACTGCTTGCTGCGCTGACCCAATAGGATAAAAAGCCACGCCAAGGTGAAATCCGCTGTAGACACATCACCTTTTGCATATGCTTGATTGAGCGCTGATTGCAGCGCTTCTTCTTCGAGATGGGTGAAAGGACCATCATGTGGATCCCATGTAAGTACTGACACACCCTTGTCATTGCCCTTGAGCCGCAATTGTTTGAGAAGCAGCTCGACGTCTTCACCGACCCCTGGGTAGCCCAGCTGGACCCATTTGCGGAGGAACCCCGCGAAGGACCCCAAGTACCATTCCTTCGACTGATGGAGGCCCGCACGGTAGTTCAGCAAATCTACGGCTGTGATGCTGGAAACCTGCATAGGCGTAGCACGTAGGAAGTGCTGCAGCCTTTGAAACATATTCTTTAGATGGTCGGGAGAACGATTCTCTGCATACCACGTCAGTACGGACTTGGCACCATTACGCAGCGCTGGCGAAGCGTTTGGCAGCTGATCGAAGTCCAAATGAATGTTATTGACACCATCGCGGTATGCCCAGATATCGGCGCTTGGATCGAACTCGATGCCCGACTTAGTGCGACTGCCTACCCATACAGTGAGTGCACGCGCCTCGCTAGCTTCTTGCTGATACAAGGGGTCATGTGTCACCTGCTCTTCCTCACTGGGCGGCTAAAGGACTTGGCTTGCATCTCCAGCGACGCATCATTGCTTTTTCGCTGCACGTGCCTTTTCGTGTAGTGCGAAGCCATCTTCGACCTAGGTGACCAGCCCATCGTCTGGGTCCGCATCCTTTCCTCGTCTTCTGCAGACACACCTTGGCTATCCATGAGATCAGAGAAGTCGTCGTTCCAGGTGTGCCTCAAGACATGTGGTGAGAGGTCATCAGGAAGACCGGGGACCTTGCTACGCAGCTCCCTGAAAAGCTTGTTGAGCGCCGGCTTTGACAGCGGCTGGCCTGTTCCCGTCGCCACGAAGAGATAGGGATGGCGGCGCGCACCTTTGATCTTTGCTCGTTCCCCCATTATGTAACTCTGGATCAACTTCGCCAGATCAGGACTCAGTGCAAGTAGGCGACCTCGCGTTTTGACAAGCGGCGCGCTTTTTCGCGGCTCTTCGGGGTTGCCAGGCCGCCGAACGATCGTGACCTCCCCGGTCCGAATGTTGACGTCACTAGCGTAGGTAGCAAGCAGCTCACCGTTACGAACGCCCAGAAGGAGTAGCCAGAGGAAGATAAGTTGGTTGCGAACCCGGACGTGCCTGTTCTTCCAGGGGTTGTCCGCACTGTCGGGATCAATGACCTCGAGAATGCGTGCACGGACCTCCGCGTCTACCCCCTGACGGCTAGCCTGCGCGGAATGGCGGCTGGGCATTCTGGCATTGATAAGGCTGACGAAAGTTTGAGTGGCCTCGAGCAAGCTGTGATTGTGAGGATGTCCTACCTCTAGCTTCAGGCGCCGACCGGCTGTTAGCCAGGAGATGTAGTCGCGAATGTATGCCATACGGGTTGCCTTCGTGTCGGCACCCACCTGAGCCGGCGCTTTCACCGTGGGGCGCATTCGGGCCTGCTCCAGCGTTACGACCCTAGACACCACCGCTCGGGGTGACTCATCCATCTGGCTCAGAGCGTCGAGTTCCTCTTGCCGCAATCCAACCAGCTTGGTGAGCAACTCCACCTCTCCTAGGGTAAAGAGCCGACCGTCATTGATTCGATCGTGAATGTCTATACCGAGATGACGAAACACTTGATGGCCAATCATCACAGCCCTGGCCGCGTGCTCGAGCGTGTTGGTGGCCAGGCCAACTGCCCGAAGCTCGGTAACCAGAAATAGGTTTGGATGCCAGAGGGGGATCCCGATTCCCTGCAGAGAAGCATCGGAAGTCGCTCTCCAGACTCGAACCGAACTGTTTTCACCCTGTAGCCAGCGGCCATGTTGACGTTTCCGAAAGGTAGTCGGTAAGCCGGGAAATCGGCAGCCGCCGGAAAACGTTAACAACAAAAAAAGGCCCTTGGCAAATGCGCCAAGAGCCCTTGTTAACAGATACTAAAAGGTATCCTCTAGAAGGGAATATCGTCGTCAGCGAAGTCGTCCATCGGCGGCGCCTGCTGCGGCTGCGGGCGCTGGTTGCCACCCTGGTTGCCGTAACCGCCGCCCTGGTTGCCGCCCTGGTTGCCATAGCCACCGCCCTGGCCACCACGCTGGCCGCCGCCACCGCCGCCGTACTCCTGGCGCGGAGCCTGCTGGCGCTGCGGGCGCTCGCCGCCGTAGTTGCCACCGCCACCGCCACCGCCGCCTTCACCACGGCCGCCCAGCATCTGCATTTCATCGGCGATGATATCGGTGGAGTACTTCTCCACGCCGTCCTGGCCGGTGTACTTGTCGTAGCGCAGGCTGCCTTCGACGTAGACCGAGCTGCCCTTGCGCAGGTACTCGCCGGCGATCTCACCGAGCTTGCCGAAGAACACCACACGGTGCCATTCAGTACGTTCCTGCTGGTTGCCATCCTTGTCCTTGCGGACGCTGGTGGTGGCCAGGCTGATGCGGGTGATCGCCATGCCGCCCTGGGTGTACTTCACGTCCGGGTCGTTGCCGAGGTTGCCGACCAGGATGACTTTGTTGATGCCGCGCGCCATAGATGGATTCTTCCGTTGTCCGGGGCTGGACCAGTGATAGCACACCCGACGGGGTGCCGATACGCTGGACCTCCCACGGTTGCGAATGGGGGATATCGGAACGAGGCATCTTACCATTCCCTTCGCCCCCGGCCCGTCGGGAATCCGGCCGATCCGGGTCGGAACCGGCCTCAACGAAGCGGGGGGCGATCCAGCAGCAGGCCGGTGACCCGCGTAACCTCCCCCACCGCCACCACCTTGGGCCCTTCATGGCAGTGGAAGCGCACGCCCGGCCGGATACGCTCCCGGTGCAGCCCCGCCCTCAGCACCTCATTGACCACGGTCAGGCCGGCCAACAGGGACTCTCCCACCGGCAGCGGCAGCTCGCTCGCCCAGCTGTCGCCCTCGGCGTGCCGGAAGTCGGGCCAGATCATGAACAGCTCTGGCGCCCCGGCGTCATCGGCGTAGGCGAAGTCCCAGCGGATACCGTTCCGGGCCGGGCTGCGTCGCCCGCCCTCCTCCGGCGCGAGGATACGGATCCGCGCCTCGAAATCATCCGGAACATCCGGGTACAGGCGAAAGGACACCGCTTGGCTCCATCAGGCTGTGGCACTGACCGTCGCACACCCGCGACCTTGACCACAAGCGGCGTCGGCCGGGACTGCCGGCAGCCACCCCATGGCATCATGCCCGGGCACCTTTCCCCTGCCCCCTCCGCGTGCCCATGACGATCAAAGGCAAAGCCACCTCCCTGGACATCGCCCACCTGGCCGGGGTCTCCCAGCCGACCGTGTCGCGGGCCCTGCGCGGCAGCCCGATGGTCAATGCCGAGACCCGCGAGCGCATCCTGCGCATCGCCCGCGAGCTGAACTACAAGGTCGACAAGAACGCCTCCAGCCTGCGCCTGCGCAACGCCGGCACGCTGGCCCTGCTGTTCTTCGAGGACCCGACCAACGACGATTCGCTGATCAACCCGTTCTTCCACTCGATGCTGGGCTCGATCACCCGTGCCTGCGCCTTGCATGGGCAGGACCTGCTGGTCTCGTTCCAGCAGCTGTCCACCGACTGGCAGGCCGATTACGAGGACAGCAACAAGGCCGACGGCATCATCCTGCTCGGCTACGGCGACTACCACCAATCGCGCGACCGCCTGCAGCGGCTGGTCGAACAGGGCACGCACTTCGTGCGCTGGGGCGCCGCCCTGCCCGGCCAGCCCGGTGTTTCGATCGGCAGCGACAACTTCCAGGGCGGGCATGACATCACCACCCACCTGCTGCAGCAGGGCTGCCGCCGCATCGCCTTCCTCGGCCATGCCTCCAGCCATTACCCCGAATTCCAGGAGCGCTACCGCGGCCATGTCGCGGCCCTGCAGGACCACGGCCTGGCCGCCGAACCGGCGCTGCAGCACGATGCAATCACCACCGAGGCTTCCGGCCAGGAGGCCTGCCAGGCGCTGCTGGCGCGCGGTGAACCGATCGATGCGATCTGCGCCGCCAGCGACCTGATCGCCATCGGCGCGATGCGGGCCCTGCGGGAGGCCGGCCTGCGGGTACCACAGGACGTGGCGGTGACCGGCTTCGACGACATCCCGCTGGCGGCCTCGGTATCCCCGGCGCTGACCACGGTGCAGCAGGACACCAAACAGGCCGGCCAGCTGCTGGTGGAACGCCTGCTGGCGCTGATCGGCCGGCAGCCGGTGGAGAGCCAGAGCATCCCGGTGAAGCTGGTGGTGCGGGAATCGTCGCTGCGCCGGTAAGCGCCGCCAGGCCTCCCGCCACGCCCCAACGTGCGACGGCGGAATTCTCCCCCCATGACCAACGGCGGATGCGCACGGAGGCTGATGCGCGGATAACGCGCAGACATCGTCCATGGAAAGGTGTACGTCGCATGCTGAAGATCGATTCGCTGTCCAAGACGTACGCCAACGGCGTGCATGCCCTCAACAACGTCAACCTGGACATCCCGCGCGGCATGTTCGGCCTGCTCGGCCCCAACGGCGCCGGCAAGTCGTCGCTGATGCGCACGCTGTCCACCCTGCAGGAGGCCGACGGCGGCACGGCCACGCTCAGCATTCCAGGCGAGGCGCCGATCGACGTGCTGCGCGACAAGGACGCCGTGCGCCGCCGGCTGGGCTACCTGCCGCAGGATTTCGGCGTGTACCCGAAAGTCAGCGCGCTGGACCTGCTGGAACATTTCGCAGTGCTCAAGGGCCTGACCCAGCGCGCGCAGCGCCGCGAGGTGGTCGATGGGCTGCTGCAGCAGGTGAACCTGTGGGACGCCCGCAAACGCAAGCTGGGCACCTACTCCGGCGGCATGCGCCAGCGCTTCGGCATTGCCCAGGCGCTGCTGGGTGACCCGCGGCTGGTGATCGTCGATGAACCCACCGCCGGCCTCGACCCGGAAGAGCGCAACCGATTCCTCAATCTGCTGGCGGCCATCGGCGAGAACGTGGCGGTGATCCTGTCCACCCACATCGTCGAGGACGTGACCGATCTGTGCCCGACGATGGCGATCATGAACAAGGGCCAGGTGCTGCTGACCGGCCGCCCCAGCGAAGCGATCGACGCCCTGCAGCACCAGGTCTGGCGCAAGCAGGTTGAACCTTCGGAACTGGCTGACCATGAAGCACGCTACGTGGTGCTGTCCACCCGCCTGGTCGGTGGTCGCCCGGTGATCCACGTGCACAGCGCCAACGACCCCGGCGACGGCTTCGCGGCCGTAGCTCCCGACCTCGAGGACGTGTACTTCCAGCGCCTGCGCCTGCAGGCCCGTGCCCGCGCGGCAGCCTGAGCGGAGCACGCCATGATCCTCAACTTCTTCCGCTTCGAGCTGCGCGAGCAGCTGCGCTCCCCGCTGCTGTGGCTGCTGGCCGGGCTGTTCGCCCTGCTCGCCTTCGCCGCCGCCTCCAGCGACGCGGTGCAGATCGGTGGCGGCGCCGGCAACGTGCACAGCAACGCGCCCACCGTGATCGCGCAGATGCTGGGCATCTTCACCCTGCTCGGCATGCTGGTCACTGCCCTGTTCGTCAGCAATGCGCTGCTGCGTGACTTCGAACTCGGCACCGCCGAACTGATCTTCGCCAGCCCGGTGAAACGCCGCGATTACCTGGCCGGGCGCATCGCTGCCGCGCTTGCGGCAGGCCTGCTGGTCTACGTGCTGATCGCATTCGGCCTGTGGCTGGCGCCGTTCATGCCGTGGGTCGATCCCGAGCGCATGGGCCCGATCAGCTGGCAGGGCTATGCGTGGACGTTCGCGGTCATCGTCATTCCGAACCTGTTGTTCACTACGGCACTGCTGTCGCTGCTGGCAGCGCTGACCCGTTCGATCCTGTGGGTCTACATCGGCCTGGTGGCCTACCTGGTGCTGTATGGCGCCAGCGCGGCCCTGCTGCGCGACATCGACAACACGTGGATCGCGGTGCTGAGCGAACCGCTGGGCATGCGCGCACTCGGCCGCACGATCCGCTACTGGTCCACCGCCGAACGCAACAACGGGATTCCCGAGCTGGCCGGTTACCTGCTGGCCAACCGTGCTCTGTGGTTGGGTGTGGCTGCCGCGCTGTTCGCCGCCACCTTCGCGCTGTTCCGCACCGAACGCAGCGGCAGTGGCCGTCGGCGCTGGGGCCGCAGGCAGGCGCAACCGGTTGCCGATGCCAGCGTGGTCCGTCCCACCCGCGCGACGCTGCCGCGCGTGATACCGGCGTTCACTGCCACCACGGCGTGGCAGCAGTTCCTGCGCCAGGTCCGCTTCGATACACGCGGCGTGCTGCGCAGCGTGCCGTTCATCGTGCTGCTGGTACTGGGCCTGGCCAACTTCCTGCCCAGCGCGCTGTTCCGGCAGACCCTGTACGGCACCTCGATCTGGCCGGTCACCTCGCAGATGATCATGGGCCTGCAGGGTGCCTTCAGCTGGCTGCTGGTGATCATCGTGCTGTTCTTCGCCGGTGAGCTGGTCTGGAAGGAACGCAGTGCGCGCATCAATGAAGTGACCGATGCCATGCCGGTGCCGAACTGGGTGCCGTTGCTGGCCAAGTTCACCGCACTGCTGGCCGTGATCATCTGCTTCCAGGCCGCCGGCGCGCTGGCCGCTATGGGCGTTCAGCTGGCCAAGGGCTACACGCATCTGGAGCCGCTGCTGTACCTGCGCAGCCTGGCGCTGGATTCGGTGGTCTACATCCTGATGGGGGGCCTGGCGCTGGTGCTGCAGGTGCTCACCAACAACAAGTTCGTCGGCTACGCGCTGCTGATCGTGGTGATGATCGGCCAGGGCGTGCTCGGCCTGCTGGACTACACGCAGAACCTGTACAACTTCGGCAGCTGGCCCAACGCGCCCTATTCGGACATGAACGGCTACGGCCACTTCCTGACCGGGCAACTGGCGTTCCAGGGCTACTGGGCCCTGTTCCTGCTGACCTTGATGTGCCTGGCGTCAGCCTTCTGGGTACGAGGTGTCAGCCAGGGCCTGCGCCAGCGCCTGGCCTTGGCCGGCCGCCGCCTGCGCGGCCCGACCGGGGTCTTCGCCGGAGTCGCCGCATTGGCCTTCGTCGGCCTGGGTGGCTGGCTGTACTGGAGCACCAACATCCGCAACGAGTTCGTCTCGCCCGACCAGCAGCTGGATCTGCAGGCCCGCTACGAACGCGAGCTGTCGAAGTACCGCACGCTGCCGCAGCCTCGCATCGTGGCGGTGGACAATCGTGTGGACCTGTTCCCGGAATCGCAGTCGATGGTGATCGATGCGAACTGGACGGTGCGCAACACCCACGCCACGCCGATCGAGGACGTGCACGTCTCGATGGGTGATGACAAGCAACTGGTCGCGGTCGACCTGGGTGGGCAGACACTTTCGATGCATGACGCCGATCTCGGCTACCGCATCTACCGCCTGCAGAAACCGCTGCAACCGGGTGAAACCCGCAGCGTGCATTTCCGGGTGGTGCAGAAGCCCAACGGCATCACCGCCGGCCAGGCACCAAGCAACATCGTCGACAACGGCACCTTCTTCAACAGCCGCGTGCTGCCGTCGTTCGGCTACAACGAAGGCGCCGAGATCAGCGACCGCAACGAGCGGCGCAAGCGCGACCTGGGTGAGCCGCGGCGCATGCCCAAGCTGGAAGACGAAGCCGCACGTGCCAACACCTACATCTCCAATGATGCCGACTGGCTCGACTTCCGCACCACGGTCTGCACGGCACCGGACCAGGTGGCGCTGGCCCCGGGCTACCTGCAGCATGAGACCACGGTCAACGGCCGACGCTGCTTCAGCTACGCCATGGACCGGCCAATGCTGAACTTCTACGCCTACCTGTCGGCACGCTGGGAGGTGCGCAGGGCGAAGTACAAGAACATCCCGGTGGAGGTCTACTTCGACCCAGCGCACGGCTACAACGTGGACCGTATGATCGAAGCGGTGCAGAAGTCGCTGGCCTACTACGAAGCGAACTTCACCCCGTACCAGCACCGCCAGGTACGCATCATCGAGTTCCCGGGCTATGCGCGCTTCGCGCAGTCGTTCGCCAACACCATCCCCTACTCCGAGGCCATCGGTTTCATCGCCGACCTGCGTGACCCGGACAAGGTGGACTACGTTTTCTACGTAACCGCGCACGAGATCGCACACCAGTGGTGGGCGCACCAGGTGATCGGTGCCAACGTGCAGGGCGCGACGGTGCTGTCCGAATCGTTGTCGCAGTACTCTGCGCTGATGGTGATGGAGCAGGAGTACGGCCGCCAGCACATGCGCCAGTTCCTCAAGCGCGAACTGGACGGCTACCTGTCCGGCCGCGGCGGCGAGGCCATCGAGGAACAGCCGCTGGAGCGCGTGGAGAACCAGCAGTACATCCACTACCAGAAGGGTTCGCTGGTGTTCTACCGGCTGCGCGAGGAGATCGGCGAGCAGGCGCTTAACCGCGCATTGAAGCGCTTCCTGCAGGACAAGGGGTACCAGCAACCGCCGTACACCACCTCACGCGAGCTGCTGGACTACATCCGCGCCGAGACCCCGGCCGACCGCCAGCAGCTGGTCACCGACCTGTTCGAGAAGATCAGCTTCTACGACAACCGCGTGATGGCCGCCAGCGCCCGCAAGCGCGATGACGGCCGCTACGACGTGACCCTGGACCTGCACGCCGCCAAGCAGTACGCCGACGGCAAGGGCAAGGAGAGCGACGGAAAGATGGATGACTGGGTCGAGGTCGGCGTGTTCGCCAATGGGCCGTCGGGCAAGGAGCGCGACCAGAAGGTGCTGTACCTGCAGCGCCACCACATCACCAACGCCGATCCGAAGATCACAGTGACGGTGGATGAAAAGCCGGACGAAGCAGGCTTCGATCCCTACAACAAGCTGATCGACCGGGTGAGCGATGACAACCGGCGCAAGGTAACGATGTGAGGTAACGGAGCGCCGGCCTATGCGCCGGCGCTCCACGCAACACGTGCGGGCTTGGCTTGGCTTGGCTCGCCCTACTGTAGTGCCGAGCCATGCTCGGCACATTGTCCACGACAGTCGCGAAGGTTCAGCGCACCGGGGCCTTCGGCCCCAGCAATGCCAGCAGCACATAGACCACGATCGAGGCGATGGTGCCGAGCGCCGCCGGCAACCCGAATGCCCACGCCGAACGGCGCTGCTGGCGCGCCCACTGGGCCAGATGCCAGGCCGCGCCCAGGTTGATCAGCCAGGCAATGACGAACACCGGCCACAGCACCATGCCCACCGCGCGCAGCAGGGGCATGGACACCAGCGCGGCAACGATCGCCGCGATCAGGAAGATCAGGGCCGAGCGGGGATGGCGCGATGTGGATGCGCTCATGCGGCCAACCTGCGCACCATCACCAGCACGCGATAGCTGCGGTTGTCGGCTTCCTGCAGCGGCTTCCAGCCCAGCCGCGCATACAGCCCACCGTCCAGGGCCTCGGTCTGCAGGTAGAGATCGGAAACCCCCATCCGCACCGCCTGCGCCGCTGCTTGCTCCACCAGCGCGCCAGCCAGCCCACGCCCGCGATGGCTGTCGGCCACGAACACGCTGCCCAGCCAATGTTCGTACTGTGGGAACGCCTGCATTTCCCGCCGCTTGAGCTGGACTGCGCCAAGCACCTGACCGTCATCGAATACGGCGATCAGGTGCGGGAAACCTTCGGCGTCCTGTGGCGGATTGAGCCGCTGCAGCTCCTGTTCCAGTGTCAGGCCGGCGTCCTGGCCCCATTCCGCGTGGTACCACTGGGCCAATTGCTGCCGTTCCGGTGCGTCGGCGGGTAGTCCCCTGAATTCCATGGCAATGCCTCGATCCCGATGTCACCCAAGGGGATCATGGACGGCGCCCGAAGGGAAGCCTTCTGTAAAGTCGAGCCATGCTCGACACATCAGGTCATGCGCGAAAGGCAGTCGAGCATGGCTCGACGCTACAAATGGCCCGACGGCAACTCAGCCTTGGGCGAAGTCCTTCAGGATCTCGCCAACGCCGCTGGGCGAGATCTCAAAGCCCAGCGAAGTACCCGGGTTGATCACCACGCCGTAGCCACCCGGCACGCGGCGCAGCACGTCCAGCATCAGCCAGCGGATCTGGTGTTGCGCCTGCTGGCTGTAGACGCCCACCCGCGACGGCTCGGTGAACACCGCCACATGCAGGGTGCCCTGCTTGTCGAACAGCAGCGGGTCGAAGCCGCTGCCGTCCGGGGTGACCAGGCTGCCGGTCAGCAGCACTACCTCGGAAGCGACGAAGGCCTCCATGAAGGCGCGGATCGGCACCGCCCCGTCCATCGCCGCCTTCAGCAGGGTTTCGATCGGGGTCTGCGGGGCGAGGTCGGTCATGGCGATACGGCGGGGCGTGAGGGGTGCCTATTGTGCCGGATGCGGCCAAACCCGGTAGTGCCGGCTGCTGAACGGCGGCATCCAGCACGTAGACCTTCACGCCGTGCGCGGGCACGTCGGCCTTCAGCGGACCGTTCACCTGCAACGAACCGCCGTCCAGCGCATCACGCCAGCGGCCGGCCTGAACGAAGCGCGTCACGCTGAAGGTCTTCGTCTGGTCACCCTTGTTCAGCAGCACCAGCGCGGTCTGCGCCACCTCGCCATGCTGCAGCACGCGGAAGAACACTGCCTCATCACCCTGCAGGCGCTCATTCACCTGCAGGCCGCGCTGCAGCGCCGGGGTGACTTCGCGCAGTCGCGCGATACGCTGCAGCGGCGCGAAGATCGGGCTCTTCGGCGCCGCATCCACACGCGGCTGGCCGAAGTAGGCGCGGTTGCCGGCGTGCTCTGCGCGGCCACGCATGAAACCGGTCTCCGAGCCGTAATAGACCACCGGAATGCCACGCGCGGTGAACAGCCAGTTGTGCGCATCGATGAAACCGCTGTCGCTGGCCTGCAGGCGCGGCATGTCGTGGTTGTCGTAGAAGCTCATCAGCTCGTACGGATTGGCGTACGGTCCGTCGCTCAGGTGCAGCGGCTCGGCCAAGGTCTCGAAGCCCTTGCCGGCGGTGCCGAAGGTCTGCTCCAGTGCACCGCGCAGCGGGAAGTCGAGCACACTGACATTGGCGTTGGCCGGCCAAGTGTGCTCGGCAATGGTCGCCGCGTTGTAGTCGAAGGCTTCGCCAAACATGAACATGCCCGGATGCTCGGCGCGGATGCGCTTGACGAAGGCATGCCACCACGGGTGCGGCAGCCAGCCGATGGTGTCGATGCGCAACGCGTCCACGCCCTGCGCGGTCCACTGCAGGTAGGCGCCGACCAGGTAGTCCATCACCGCCGGATTGTCCTGGTTGAAGTCCGACAGCTCGGCCAGGTTGCCGTCGAAGATCGAACCGTCATTGCTGTCGACCGGACCGATATTGTTGTAGAACGCGTGCAGCGGGTTGTGCTTTGGATCCAGTTTCTGCGGCGGCAGGTTCTGGTGGTCGGCAATCAGCGTTCCGTCCTTGTCGAAGATCTGCCCGAACTGCGGCTGCCGCGTCGGCATGGTCCAGGCCGGCGAACCGTGGTTGCCCACGATATCCAGCACCACCTTCAAGCCAGCACCGTGCAGGCCCTTGGTCAGCCCGGCGAAGTCCAGGTCCCTGCTCGGCAGGTGCTCGTCGAGCTTGTAGAAATTGATGCCCCAGTAGCCGTGGTAACCGGTCTTGCCACGATCGGTCAGCGTGCTGGTACAGCTGATCGGCTTGCTGCCGGTAAAGGCCTCGTCCGGGTTGTCGACGATGGGCGTGATCCACACCGCACCGAAGCCCAGGTTGCGGATGTACTGCGCATTGTCGAGCACGCCACGGAAGTCGCCGCCGAGGTAGCCGATGTTGCCGTCCACCTTGTCCGGGCATGGCACCGGGATATCGAAGGTGCGGTGCGCGCCACCCTGGTCACGATGGTCGTTGGACGGGTCACCGTTGACAAAGCGGTCGGTGACCACGAAGTACACCGCATCGCTGGCGAACGGCTCGGTGGTGCCGACGTAGTCCGGGCGCGGCGCGGCCGCGGCCTGGCCGGCGAACAGGGCAAGGGAAACAGCAACAGCCAGGACACCACGCATCACACCACCTCCGGACGGGACGGAACCCGCAGCACGCACAAGCCGGCCAGGAACAGGCTGCAGCCGCCCAGCACCAGCACATGCATCGGCTGGCCACCCAGCCATGCGCGCAGGGCAAAGCCAAGCGCGCTGGCCGCCACCAGCTGCGGGATCACGATGAAGAAATTGAAGATGCCCATGTACACACCCATCTTCGACGCCGGCACGCTGTCGGACAGCAGTGCATACGGCAACGACAGGATCGAGGCCCAGGCAAATCCCACACCTACCATCGACAGCAGCAGCCAGTGCGGGTCGCGGATGAACATCAGCGAGACCAGGCCGGCGCCGCCCAGCCACAGGTTGACCAGGTGGCTCCAGCGCAGGCCGATCGCACGCACCATCGGCGGAATCAGCACCGCCGCCAGCGCAGCGAAGCCGTTGTAGGCGCCAAACAGCACGCCCACCCAGTTGGCACCTTCGTTGTAGGCGGCCGACTGTGGATCGGTCGAACCGAAGTGGGTACCGGCCACCGCAGCGGTGGTGTAGATCCACATGGCGAACAGCGCGAACCACGAGAAGAACTGCACCCACGCCAGGCGGCGCATGGTTACCGGCATCGCGCGCAGGTCGCCGACGATGGCGGCCAGCATATGCGTGGCCGGCAGCGCGCGCGCCGCCGCCAGCAGCAGGCCGTAGCCGGCGCACAGGCCGGCCAGCACGTACAGCATCCTGTCGCCTTGCCGCCAGGTGATCAGCAGCGCCAGCAACACACCCAACCCAAGCCACAGGGTCACCCGCGTCCATGAAGCCGGGCCGTTGATCGCGGCCGCCGCGTGATGTTCCGGTGGCTCGGCATCATCGAACCCGGCCAGCTCCGCCGGTGAATATTCGCGGGTGCTGACCACCGTCCAGGTGATCGCCGCGAGCAGCACCACCGCGCCGAAGTAGAACGCATAGCGCACAGTGTCGGGCACTTCCCCGGCGGCCGCGGTGTTGGCAACGCCGAAGTGGGCCAGGATGAATGGCAGGAAGCTGGCGACGATGGCGCCCACGCCGATGAAGAAGCTCTGCATCGCGTAGCCGGCCGGACGCTGGCGTGGCGCCAGCTGGTCGCCGACAAAGGCACGGAACGGCTCCATCGATACGTTGATCGAGGCATCCAGCACCCACAGCGTGCCGGCCGCGATCCACAGCGTCGGCGAGTTCGGCATCACCAGCAGCGCCAGCGTGGTCAACACCGCACCGATCATGAAGTACGGACGACGACGACCCCAGCGGGTCCAGGTGCGGTCGGACAGGTAACCGATCACCGGTTGCACCAGCAGGCCGGTCAGCGGCGCGGCAATCCACAGCCCGGGTACCGCGTCGATGTCCGCACCCAGCGTCTCGAAGATGCGGCTGGCGTTGGCGTTCTGCAGGGCGAACCCGAACTGGATGCCGAGGAAGCCGAAACACATGTTCCAGATCTGCCAGAACGACAGCTGCGGTTTGGCGGGACGATTCATCGTGCACCCTCTTCCATCGCCACCGGCGCCACCGTCAGCGCCTGCACCTGGGCCTGGTTGAGCACGCCCTCGCGGCCGCCCTTGCCACCGGTGTAGTGCGCGAAATGTTCAAGCGCGCTCATGTTGAAGCCCTCTTCAAGCGCGACCGTGCGTTGCCCCTTTGGCACCGTGAATGTTGCCGAGGTCGAGTCCTGCACGGCCACGCTGTGCGGCAGCGTGACCGTATGCCGCTGCAACGGCTGGCCCGGGCACTGCAGCACCAGCTGCTTGACCGCAGCCGTGACGCCGGTGTTGATCGGTCCGTTCGGGTTTCGATATTGCAGGCGCAGGCGAACCTGCGCGGCCTTGGCCGAGGTGAACTGCCAGCGCTGCGCACCCTTCAGCACCTGCTGCGGACCGACGCAGACCATTGGGCTGTGCAGCGATTCCAACGCGCCTTCGCGTCGGGTCAGGCTGAGGCAATGCTGCAGCCCATCGTCGCTGATCTGCACCTGGCCATTGCTGGCGACGACGGCCCTGCCGTCCTTCCACAGAACCTGCCCGGCTTGCACCGGAACGTTCCAACCCGTGCCCCTGCGCAGGGCCTGCGGTGTCGCGGGTGTTGCGGGCGCACGCGCGTTGGCATCCGCAGTCGTGGCAGCGAAGCCTGTTGCTGCCGGGGCAGTCACCAGCTGCACCGTGGTGGTCGTGCCGCGCGTGGTGGTCCTGCCCGCCACCAGCAAGCCATCGCCCACGCTCTGCGGACGCTCCAGCACATAGCGCTTGCCAGTGACTTCCAGGCTGATGCTGCGCTGCGTGCCGAACAGTTCCGGCACCAGCGCGGCCGGCAGCTTGGGCTGCACGCGGCCATCGTCCTGCACGCCGAACACGCCTTCGACCACCATCGACAGATACCCGGCCACCGACCACAGCTGGCGTTCGGAGTTGACCACCGGGCCGCTCAGCGCGCCTTCCTCGACATGCACGGCCTGGCTGACCAGCTCGTAGTTCTCCATGTTGGAACCGGCCAGCGCGGCGCCCCGCATCAGCGAACGGATCTCGGCGGCGATGCGCGGCGCATCGTCCAGCTGCCGCGCCGCACGCAGCGAGTAGGCGCTGACAAACGGCCAGATCGCACGGTTGTGGTAGATCGGCTGCTGCGCTTCCTGCGGCCAGACCACGGGGCTGCCGGCTGGCCCCATCGGGTAAGCAGCCAGTGCACGGCGCGCGCGCTCGGGCGGCAGCACCCCGGCGAGGATACCCAGCGACAGGCCAAGCAGATCGACCTTGGCGTACGGCACCGGGTGCGCGGCTTCGCCGATGTAGCTCATGTACTGGCCGATATCCTCGCGCCAGAAGCGCGCATCGATCTGCTGCGCCAACGCATCGGCCCACGCCTTGTAGTCGGCCGCGCGGGCGTCGCCGTGCTGGCCGGCCAGGCGTTCGGCCAGGCGCAATGCCTGGTAGTGCAGCACGTTGGTGGACAGTGCGTAGGAATCACCGATGAAGCGCACGTCCTCGCGGGTCCAGTCCGGATAGGTCTGCTCGCGCCAGTCCAGGAACGAGGTCTCGCCACGGTACAGGCCCACCTGCGCGTCGAACACCATCGCGCGGTCCTGCGCCAGCGTGCCCTTCAGCGCCTGCCAGACCTGGTCGGCAAACGCGCGATCCTCCAGCAGATGACGTGCCGCCAGGAACCACACCACGCGATCGCTGCTGATCGGCCAGCTGCCACCGGAACCGGTGTCCTGCGCCACGAACAGGCCGGGCGTGTGCCCGTCGCGCGCCGCCGACAGCTTGAACTGCAGCGACTGCCGCGTGCGTTGCGGGTCCAGCCGCGCCAGCGCCAGATCGGCGGCGAAGCTGACATCGCGGGTCCACACATAGGGCCAGCGCGCGCCGGTCTGGAAGCATTCGCACGGCACCGGCCGGCCTTCGTCGAAGGCGGGATCGCGAATCGCGTCCACGCGGTCCTGGTCCATCTCCTGCTGGGCCCGCGCGAACAGGGCATCGAACATCACGCTACCGGTCTGGCTGCGCATCGGCATCGGCGCAATACGCACCTCACCTTTCGGCGCATGCAGCACGAAGCTGCCGTTGGCAGCGGCTTCGGCGCGCGCATGGCGGCCGTCGAATTGCAGGTCGGCCGCCTGCGCGGTCGATCCCAGCGCTGCCCCCAGGGCAGCGGTCAGGCAAATGATCTTCAGCATCGAAGCGGCGGACCGGCTTGCGCCCGTCGGCCTCCCTCCCTCTCTGCACGCGTTGTAGGTCCGCACCGTCGTTGCCGGCGGGCGGGCGCGGCCCCTCCCTCAAGGTGCCTTGGCCCCATGGTAGACGCGGGGCTGTCGGCTGCGTCCAGCTGCATACGTATTCATGGCGCCACGCGGTAGCGCGCCTGCTGCGCTGGCTTATGGTCCGGGTCTGCCAACGGCGCCTTGGGAGGGGAAATGCCGATGCCACACACGGTTGTACGCGCGCTGTTCGCGCACATGTTCGGCCTGGCCCTGTTGGGCGCGGCCACGCTGGCGCAGGCCGCGCCACAGGTCGCCAGCGTCGAATCACCCGGCAAGGTGCTCAAGGTCAGCCTCGTGCTGGACGGCGGCACCGTCCGCTACCGCGTCCAGCGTTTCGGCGAGCCCGTGGTGGAGGATTCGAAGCTCGGCTTCGCCCTGCGCGACGGCCGCCTGGACCGCGATTTCGCCCTGCTGGGCCAGCAACGACGCAGCGTCGATGACCGCTGGGAGCAGCCGTGGGGCGAGCGCCGGCTCACCCGCAACCACTTCAACGAGCTGACCGTGCAGCTGGCCGAAACCACCGGCGGCAAGCGGCGGCTTGATGTGGTGTTCCGCGTCTACGACGATGGCGTTGGCTTCCGCTATGTGTTCCCCGAACAGCCGAACCTGCGCGAAGCCATCATCGATGACGAGCTGACCGAGTTCGCCATCGCGCAGGATTCCACCGCCTGGTGGATTCCCGCCGGCGAACCGATCCACTACGAATACCTGTACCAGCGCACCCCGCTGCGCGAAGTGCCGCTGGTGCATACGCCGATGACCCTGCGCAGCCGCGATGGCCTGCACGTGGCGATCCACGAGGCCGCGCTGGTGGACTACGCCGGCATGTGGCTGCGCCGCACCGAGGGCCAGCGCCTGCGCGCACAGCTGTCACCCTCGGCCGAAGGCTGGAAGGTGCGCCGCACCCTGCCCTTCGCCACGCCGTGGCGCACGCTGCAGATCGCGGACCGTGCCGGTGGCCTGGTCGAATCGGACCTGATCCTCAACCTCAACGAACCCAATGCGCTGGGCGATGTGAGCTGGGTGAAGCCGGCCAAGTACCTGGGCGTGTGGTGGTCGATGCACCTGGACAACGAAAGCTGGGCGACCGGACCGAAGCATGCGGCCACCACCGCCAAGACGAAGAAGGTGATCGACTTCGCCGCCGCGCACGGCTTCCGTGGCGTGCTGGTGGAAGGCTGGAATCCGGGCTGGGACGGCATGTGGGTGGGCAATGGCTACGACTTCGATTTCACCCGCGCCACGCCCGATTTCGACATTGAAGCGCTGTCGGCGTATGGCCTGAAAAAGGGTGTGCACCTGATCGGCCACCATGAAACCGGCTGCGCCATCGAGCACTACGAGGAGCAGCTGGGCGCCGCGCTGGACCTGTACGCACGGCTGGGCGTGGACCAGTTCAAGACCGGCTACGTCTGCGACGACGGCCAGGTCGACCGCCGCAATCCCACGGGGGCCCCGCTGTGGCGCGAGTGGCACGACGGGCAGTTCATGGCCCGCCACCATCTGAAGGTGGTGCAGGAAGCCGCGCGCCGGCACCTGTCGGTGAACCCGCATGAGCCGATCAAGGACACCGGCCTGCGCCGCACCTATCCCAACTGGATCTCGCGCGAAGGCGCACGTGGCATGGAGTACAACGCCTGGGGCCAACCGCCGAATCCACCCGAGCATGAGGTCAACCTGGTGTTCACCCGGATGCTGGCCGGGCCGATGGATTACACCCCCGGCATCCTCAGCCTGAAGGGCCGCCACGGCCAGGCCATCCCCAGTACGCTGGCCCGCCAGCTGGCGCTGTATGTGGTGCTGTACAGCCCGATCCAGATGGCCGCCGACCTGCCCGAGCACTACCTGCAGCATCGCGAGGCATTCCGTTTCATCGAGGACGTGGCGGTGGACTGGGAGCAGAGCCGCGTGCTCGATGGCGAAGTGGGCGACTACGTGACGATCGTGCGCCGCGACCGCAACAGCCGTGACTGGTTCCTCGGCAGCATCACCGATGAGCACGGCCGCGTACTGCCGGTGTCGCTGGGCTTCCTGGAGCCGGGCGTGCGCTATCGCGCCGAGATCTACCGCGATGGTGAAGGCGCTGATTTCCGCAGCAACCCGTTCGCGTTCGCACGCGAAACCCGCGAGGTGACCAGCGCCGATGCACTGACGCTGGTGCTGGCACCGGGCGGTGGACAGGCCATTCGCTTCACGCCGCTGTGAATGCCCCGGTAGTGCCGGCCGCTGGCCGGCAAGCCGGCGAACGTGATTGCCGGCCGCTGGCCGGCACCACCGCAAGCAGGATCTGAAAGCGATTACACCCCTGCAAACGCCATTGAATACGTATGCAGGGTGATTCCCGCGAAGAATGCGCTGCCTACCATAGCGGCGACGACAGCGGCCACCGCGTCGCACGTTCACGGCACCGCCGGAACGCTCACAAATCGATCTGCAACATTGCCTGGGAGGGGAAAATGTTGAACCACAAGCGCAGTGCGCTGAGTCTCGCGCTGGCCGTTGTGCTGGCGCCGACGCTGGCGTCGGCACAGTCCACGCAGAGCACCACCACGCCGGCCGGCACCGCCGCCACCAACCTGGATACGGTGCAGGTCACCGGCATCCGCCGCGGCATCGAGAACGCGATCGCGATCAAGCAGGACGCCACTTCGGTGGTCGAGGCGATTTCCGCCGAAGACATCGGCAAGCTGCCCGACGTCAGCATCGCCGAATCGATCTCGCGCCTGCCCGGCCTGGCCGCGCAGCGCGTGGCGGGCCGTGCGCAGGTGATCAGCGTGCGCGGCCTGTCGCCGGACTTCGCCACCACCCTGCTCAATGGCCGTGAAGTGGTCAGCACCGGCGACAACCGCGGCGTCGAGTTCGACCAGTATCCATCTGAACTGGTCAACGGCGTGACCGTCTACAAGACCCCGGATGCGGCGCTGGTCGGCCAGGGCCTGTCGGGCACCATCGACATGCAGACCGCACGCCCGCTCAGCTTCGGCGAGCGCGTGATCGCGGTCAGCGGCCGCTACCAGAAGAGTTCGCTGGGCCGCGCCGCCAACGTCGATCCGTATGGCAACCGTTTCAGCGCCAGCTACATCGACCAGTTCTTCGACAACACCCTGGGCATCGCCATCGGTTACGCACACAGCGACATGCCGATCCAGGAGAACCAGGTTGGCCTGTACGAGCCGTGGACCACCGAACACACCGACAAGGGCGAGCGTCGCGGAATCGCGCCAGGCACCTACTTCACCGATGGCATCAAGGCGCTGCGCCGCACCGGCAACAACAAGCGCGACGGCGTGATGGCGACGATCCAGTTCCGCCCCAGCAACAGCTGGACCAGCACCTTCGATGCGTTCCACACCGAAGCCGAGCAGATCGACACCGCCAACCAGTTCGAGCTGAGCCTCAGCGGCAACGGCGAAGACGGCAATAACCCCAACGCGATCCTGCCGGTGTTCAGCAATGTCGGCCGCAATGCCGATGGCAGCTTCACCGGTGGCACGATCAGCAATGCGTACCCGCTGGTGCGCGGCATGTACAACAAGCGCAAGGACAAGATCGATGCGTTCGGCTGGAACAACGAGTTCAACGTCGGTGGCGTGAAGCTCGTCGCCGACCTGAACTACTCCAAGGCGACCCGCCGTGAGATCAACCTGGAAAACAACCTGCAGCTGGTGCCGCGCCCGCAGTTCGACACGATCGGCCTGGTGGTGAACAACAACAGCTTCTCGCAGATCACGCCGGGGCGTGACTACTCCAATCCGGACAGCCTGTTCCTGACCAACACGATCTATGGTTCCGGCTACGGCAAGGTGCCGGAGGTCGAAGACCGCTTGAAGGGCGCCAAGCTGGCGGCGACGCTGCCGGTTCCCGAAGCCATGTCCAGCTGGTTCTCGGATGTGGACGTGGGCGTGAACTATGCCGACCGTCGCAAGCAGAAGGCCCAGGCCGAAGGCAACATCCTGCTCGGTGCCCAGGGCGAATCCACCATTGCCCCGGACCTGCAGTACCGCCCGGTCAACCTCGGTTTCGCCGGCGTCGGCTACATCCCCTCGTGGAACGTGCCGGCAGCCGTGGGTCGCTACATGACCTTCAACCCGGTCGACAACCTGGACTATCTGATTCCCAAGTCGTGGACGGTCGAGGAGAAGATCACCACCGCGTGGGCACGCCTGAACATCAACACCGACATCGGCGTGGTCGGCGTGCGCGGCAACATCGGCGTGCAGATGCAGCACACCGACCAGAGCTCGGACTCGCGCTACTGGGACAGCTCGCAGCCGGCTGGCAGCAACATCCAGCCCTTCTCTGCCGGCAAGACCTACAAGGATTGGCTGCCGAGCTTGAACCTGGTGTTCATGTTCCCGCACCAGCAGACGCTGCGCTTCGCCGCCGCCAAGCAGGTCGCGCGCCCGCGCGTGGACCAGATGCGTGCCGGCCTGGAATTCGGTGTGGATACCAACAACGGCCGCCCCGGTGGCAGCGGCGGCAATCCGCTGCTGGATCCGTGGCGCGCAACCGCACTGGACCTGTCCTATGAGAAGTACTTCGGCGAGAAGGCCTACGTCGCTGCGGCCATCTTCTACAAGGACCTGAAGAGCTACGTCTACACGCAGTCGGTGGACAACTACGACTTCAGCGGCCTGCTGGGCAACTACGTGCCGCCGCCGGGCATGACCGTGCCGGTGCTGACCACCGGCACCTTCTCCACGCCGCAGAACGGCAAGGGCGGCACGTTGAAGGGGCTGGAGCTGACCGCATCGTTCCCGCTGGAGATGCTGACCGACAGCCTGCGCGGCTTCGGCGTGCAGGCCAGCGCGACCTTCAACAAGAGCGACATCACCATCCTGGATCCGGAAAGCGCCTCCAGCGTGGGCAGTGACCCGATCAGCCTTCCAGGCCTGTCCAAGCGTGTCTACAACTTCACCGCCTACTACGAGCGCAGTGGCTTTGAAGCACGCGTGAGCCAGCGTCGCCGCTCGGACTTCATCGGTGAGATCGGCAACTTCAACGGCAACCGCACACTGCGTTACGTGGTGGGCGAGAACGTGACCGATGCGCAGCTCAGCTACACCTTCAGCGACAGCAGCGCCCTGCGAGGCCTGACCCTGCTGCTGCAGGGCAGCAACCTGACCAACGAGCCGTACCGCACCTACGCCGGCAGCAAGGACCGCCCGCTGGAGTACATCGAGTGGGGCCGCACCTACATGCTGGGCGTGAACTACAAGTTCTGACCACAGCCGCGTAGTGCCGGCCGCTGGCCGGCAACCCAAAGGGAGCAGGACCGGGAACCCGCTGCGCAGGCAGCGGGTTTTCTTTTGCGCGGATGCCGGCCGATGGTCGGCCAGGCCCACCCACAAAAAAGGGACGGGGCGCTTCGGCCCCGTCCCCGCAAGTACCGCCACCGGAGAAAACGGTCAGCTGCGTCGGGCGCAATACACCGCGCGCGGCGGCAGCTGGAGTTCATTGCCCTGCACCCTGCCCGCATCCGGGCCCGGCACCGCCACCTGCTGCCAGTTGCCCGGCGGCAGCGGATGGCTCACCGCCTCGGCCGACAGGTTGAAGGCCAGCAGGAGGGTTTCATCTGCAAGCATACGCTCGAACAGCAGTACTGGCTCGGCGCTTTCGATGAACCGGATGCTGCCATGCAGGAGCGCCGGCTGGCTACGCCGCCAGGCCAGGAAGGCGCGGAACGCCGCCAGGACCGAGTGCGGGTCGCGCTCCTGCACGGCCACCGCCGCCGCCCGGTGCTCGGCCGGGATCGGCAGCCAGGGCGTGCCTGAGGTAAAGCCAGCCAGCGGAGCGTCGGTCCACGGCAGCGGGGTGCGGCAGCCATCGCGGCCCTTGAAGTTCGGCCAGAAGGTGATGCCGTACGGGTCCTGCAGCGCCTCGAACGGCACCTCGGCCTCGGCCAGGCCCAGCTCCTCGCCCTGGTACAGGCACACCGAGCCGCGCAGCGAGCACAGCAGCGCCACCAGCATCCGCGCCAGACGCGGATCGGCCGGATAGCCGCCCCAGCGGCTGACCGCGCGTTCCACATCGTGATTCGAAACCGCCCAGCACGGCCAGCCTTCGGTCATCGCCGCTTCCAGCCGGGAGACCGTGTCGCGGATGTACACCGCGCTGTAGTCGTCCACCAGCAGCTCGAAGCTGTAGCCCATGTGCAGGCGGCCGTCCTGGGTGTACTCGGCGGTGGTGGCCAGCGAGTCTTCCGACGAGATCTCGCCCAGGCTCACCGCGCCCGGATACTCGTCCAGCAGCGCGCGCAGCTGCTCCAGGAATGGCAGGTTCTCCGGTTGGGTGTTGTTGTAGAAGTGGTACTGGTAGGCGTACGGGTTGTCCGGACTGAAGCCGCGGCCCACCCGCTTGTCCGCCGGCTTGGGCGGGTTATCGCGCAGCTGCGCGTCGTGGAAGCAGAAGTTGATCGCATCCAGGCGGAAGCCGTCCACGCCGCGGTCCAGCCAGAACCGCACATTGTCCAGGGTGGCCCGCTGCACGTCCGGGTTGTGGAAGTTCAGGTCCGGCTGGTCGACCAGGAAGTTGTGCAGGTAGTACTGCTCACGGCGCGGTTCCCACTGCCACGCGCCGCCGCCGAACAGCGACAGCCAGTTGTTGGGCGGGGTGCCGTCCTCGCGCGGGTCGGCCCAGACGTACCAGTCGGCCTTCGGATTGCTGCGGTCCTGGCGGCTCTCGCGGAACCAGGCGTGCTCGATCGAGGTATGGCTCAACACTTGGTCGATCATCACCTTCAGGCCCAGGTCGTGCGCCTTGGCCAGCAGGCGGTCGAAGTCATCCAGGTTGCCAAACAGCGGGTCGACATCGCGGTAGTCGGCAATGTCATAGCCGAAGTCGGCCATCGGCGACTTGAAGAATGGCGAGATCCAGATCGCGTCGACGCCCAGCGCGGCGATGTGGTCCAGGCGCTGGATGATGCCCGGCAGGTCGCCCACGCCATCGCCGTTGGCATCGAGGTAGCTGCGCGGGTAGATCTGGTAGATGACGGCTCCGCGCCACCATGGATAGTGCGACATCGACAGCCCCCCTCCGGGCATGCGGGACCCGCCGGAAGCGGGCCGAAATCCTGTTCCGGCAAGCTTAGCGGCGGCCTCGCGGGCATGGCGCAACCTGCATACGTATTCACGCAGACGGCAGCGTTTGCGGGGCCGGGAACGCCGGCCAGCCCCGTTTGCGCCCGAATTCACGGCCAGCGCCTATAATCGGTGGTGAGCCTGAAAGCCTGATCGCATGACCATCACCGAAGACACCCGTCCCGCCCTGGGCCTGCCCCAGATCCAGTCGCTTGCCGCGGCCGACATGGCCGCCGTCGACGCCCTGATCCGGCGCCGGCTGTCTTCGGACGTCGTGCTGATCAACCAGATCGCCGACCACATCATTTCCGCCGGCGGCAAGCGCCTGCGCCCGATGCTGGTGATGCTGGCCGGCCACGCGGTCGGCCAGGCCGGTCCGGAGCACCACCAGCTGGCGGCGATCATCGAGTTCATCCATACCTCGACCCTGCTGCACGATGACGTGGTGGACGAATCCAGCCTGCGCCGTGGCCGCAGCACCGCCAACGCGCTGTGGGGCAACGCGCCCAGCGTGCTGGTCGGCGACTTCCTGTACTCGCGCAGCTTCCAGCTGATGGTCGAGCTGGAGCGCATGCCGGTGATGCAGATCCTGGCCGACGCCACCAACCGCATCGCCGAGGGTGAAGTGCTGCAGCTGCTGCACGTGCACAACCCGGATACCGACGAAGCCGCCTACCTGCGTGTGATCGAGCGCAAGACCGCGGTTCTGTTCGCCGCCGGCACCCGCCTGGGTGCGCTGGCCAGCGGCGTGGACGAAGCCACCCAGCAGGCGCTGTTCGACTACGGCATGCACCTGGGCTACGCGTTCCAGATCGCCGACGACGTGCTGGACTACTCGGCCAATGCCGAGGAACTGGGCAAGAACCTGGGCGACGACCTCGCCGAGGGCAAGGCCACGCTGCCGCTGATCCACGCGATGGCCCACTCCGACGACGCTACCCGCGAACGCCTGCGCACCATCGTGCAGGACGGCGACGCCTCGGCGATGCCGGAAGTGCTGGCCGCGATCCGCGCCACCGGCGGCCTGGAGTACAGCCGCGCGCGTGCCGAGGAATATGCCGAAGCCGCCGAGCGCGCGCTCGATGGCCTGGGCGACAACGATGCCGTGGCGGCCCTGCGTGGCCTGGCGCGTTACGCGGTGCAGCGTTCGCATTGATGGGTTGAGGTGTGCCGACCAACGGTCGGCACCCACCAAACCGGCGTTCCGGAGGGTGCCAACCATTGGTCGGCACGGAAACGCCCGCATTGACCGCATCCGGTAGTGCCGGCCGCTGGCCGGCATTCCCGATGACATCCGCAGCATCATGAGGTTGCCGGCCAGCGGCCGGCACTACCGCTGCGCGGATCAACGTTTCTCGAAGCGCTCCTCGAAGAACTCATCCAGCGCCTTCCACGCGCGCTTGGCCGCCCGCTCGTTGTACTGGCACCCCGGCGGGCTGTTGGCATCGCGCTCGGCGAAGCAGTGCACCGCCCCGCTGTAGTTGGTGAACTCCCAGTCGACCTTGGCCGCGTTCATTTCCCTCTGGAAACCGGCGATATCCTCGGCGGTCACGCTCCTGTCGTCGGCACCATTGAGCACCAGCACCGACGGGTGACTGCCACCGGCCTGCGCCAGCAGCGGCGAACCCAGCCCGCCGTGCAGGCTGACCACACCGGCCAACGGCGCACCTGCACGGGCCAGCTCCAGCACCGTGGTGCCGCCAAAGCAGAAGCCCACCGCACCGATCCGGCTGGCATCGAGCGGCACCTTGCTGGCCTGCGCCTTGAGCACGTTCACCGCTTCCAGCGCGCGTGCGCGCAACAGTGGCCTGTCGTTGCGCAGCTTGCTGGCCACCGGCCCGGCCTCGGCATCGGTCTTCGGCCGCACGCCCTTGCCGTACACATCGGCCACCAGCACCACGTAATCATCGCCGGCCAGCTGCTTGGCCTTCTCGATGGCCGACTCGTTCACACCCTTCCAGTTCGGCACCATCACCAGCCCCGGACGCTTGTCGTTGTCGCCATCGTCATAGACCAGCACGCCACTGAAGGTCGTGCCCTGGTGTTTCCACTCCACCGGCTGCGTCTTCATCGCCGCCCACGCCGGCATCGCCGCCAGCCCCAGCATCACCGCCACACCGCATCGCCAACGATTCATGCGCCTGCTCCGCAAGAAAAAGGGGACGGAGGGGATTAAGTCGTATTCGCCCCTCCCGCGTCGCATTCTGCATTGGCGACGTGACGCAGGTGTGGTTGGATACGACTTAATCCCCTCCGTCCCCTTTTTCGCATGAACCTTGTTGATCGCTTTCTGTCTGGCCTGATCCCACGCCTGCCTGCCGACGATGCCCCGCAATGGGCTCACGTCCAGGGCGCCAGCGCAGAAGACCTGCAGCGCCTGCGCATGCAATGGCCGCAGGTGCCTGACAGCCTGGTGGAACTGTTGTCCCGCGTCGATGGCACCCACTTCCGCGAGTACCCCGGCGGCGGGGTCTGCGTGCTGATGCTCGGGTCGGACGTGGAAGACGGCGGCTATCCGTACTACCTGCGCTCGGTCGCGCAGATCTTCGAGGACCAGCAGCAATGGGACGACAGCATCCGTTCCATCTACGAAGAGTGGCTGGATGACGAGCCGGAGATTCTTGGCGACGGTATTGATGCCGATGTGCCGATGAACCGCCGCCTGTGCTTCTCGCACTGCATGAACAACGGCGGCACGTCGATGCTTTACCTGGATTTCAACCCCGCACCGGGCGGCACGGTCGGTCAGGTGGTGCGCTACCTGCACGACCCGGACAGCTATGCGGTGATCGCCCCCAGCTTCGATGCGTATCTGCAGCAATTGATCGACGGCGGCTACGCGTTCATCGACGAGGAGCAGTAGATCCACGCCATGCGTGGATGAATTTCTCCGGAGGGTTGCCGGCCAGAATCCCGTTGGGGTCAGAGCCCTTTCCTGCGGAAAGGGATCCGACCCCTCAGGCGATGCCCAGCCCCGGAATCGCGCTGATGTTGTCCGGGTCGAATCCGGCCAGCTCGGCGAAATGACGGCCACGCGCCACGTAATCGCGGTACGCACCAAAGCTCGGCGCGCCCGGCGACAGCAGCACCACCCCACCCTGCACCCCCAGCGCGGCGCGCGCCAAGGCCATCGCCTCGGGCAGATCACCTGCAGCGTGCAGACCGAAGCGACCGGCATCGGCCAGCGGCTGCAGCATGGCGTGGATGCGCGGGCCGTTGCTGCCCATGGTCACGATCTCCACCGGCGGCACGTCGTGCGCCATGTGCTGCATGAAATCGGTCCAGTCCAGGCCACGGTCATGCCCGCCCACCAGCAGCGCGATGCGCTGCCCGGCGAAGCACTCCAGCGCGGCCAGGCTGGCATGCGGCGTGGTGCTGATCGAATCGTTGACGTAGGTCAGGCCATCGGCCACGCCGATGCGCTGCAGACGGTTCGGCAGCGGACGGAAGTCCTGCACCGCCGGCGCAAGCGCCGCGGCATCCAGCCCCAGCGCTTCCAGCGCGGCCAGCACCGCGCACAGGTTGCCACGGTTGTGGCGGCCCGGCAGCGGCGTGTTGCGGGTATCAAACACGGCCTGCTCACCGCGATGCACGATGTCGCCGCGCATGTGCCAGCCCTGCGGCTGGTTGAACCAGACCACCTCACTCTCGGGCAGCGACAGCGCAGCCAGGTGCGGATCGGCGGCATTGAGCACGGCGATGCGCGGTGCGGCTTCCGTCACCAGCCGCAGCTTGTCCTCGATGTAACGCTGTTCGCTGCCGTGCCAGTCCAGGTGTTCCGGGAACAGGTTCAGCACCACCGCCACCTGCGGATGGGCGCCACTGCGTGCCACCTCACCGGTCTGGTAGCTGGACAGTTCCACCGCCCAGTACTCGGGCGCGGGCTGCGGGTCCAGCACTTCCAGCAGCGGCAGGCCGATGTTGCCGACCAGGCCGGTACGGTGGCCGGCGGCACGCAGCAGGTGCGCGACCAGCGCGGTGGTGGTGCTCTTGCCCTTGGTACCGGTCACGCACACGGTGTCGTGCACGATGCCATCGTCGGCCGCGTGTTCGGCGAACCACAGCGCGGTGCCACCAATGAAGCGGGTGCCCTGCCCTTCCGCCGCCAGCGCGATTGGCTGGTAGGGGCTGATGCCGGGAGACTTGATCACCACGTCAAACGCGGCCAGCGCTTCAGCGGAAGGCTCGCCACGCACGTCCAGGGCGCCCTGCGTTTCCGCACGCGCGGCCTCGACTTCGGCCGCCGGGCAGAACAGGCTCAGCGGCAGCGTGGGCAGGCGCTCACGCAGTACCGCAAACGCGGCGCGGCCCTCACGGCCCCAGCCCCACAGCGCAACGCGCTTTCCTTCAAGCTTCGAAATCTTCACGCACCCGTTCCCACAGCGCAGCCGGAACGCGATGCTCGCCCTGCAGCTGCAGCAGCGGTGCCAGTTCCAGTTCGGCGGCATCCAGCTGCGGCTGGATCTCGTTGCAGAAGCGCTTCACCAGCACGTCTTCCTTCCACTCCGGGCGTTGCGCCAGGGTCGCCATCGCCGCACGCGATTCGCGGCCTTCGCCCACGCACTCGAACGGCTTGTGGTCCTGGAATTCCAGCAGCGCATCGAAGCCACCGGCCTGCTCGGCATCGTCCAGCAGGTTGCGGCCGAAGATGCGCACTAGGCGCGTCTTGGGCATGAACGGGGCCAGTGCCAGGAACACGAAATGGCACTTCGGGCAGACGCCGCACCAGCGGTTCACCGGGCGCTCGCCGAGGATGTGGAAGTTGCGGTTGCAGCTGGAGAAATGCGCGTCGTAGAAGTCACTCTTGGCGAACTGGCGGGCCACCGCCAGCTCGGACATCGGGCGCAGCAGCGAGTAGTACTGCAGGTCCGCCGCCACGTACTTCTGCACATGGCTGCCGAACGCCTGCTCGCAGGCCCAGCCCTTGGACCACTGATGATTCACTTCGCCGGTGCCTGGAATCTGGCTGCCGTAGCTGGCCGAGCGCTCGTTGGAGAACACCACCTGGTCCACGCCGTGCAGCAACGCGGCCAGCACCATGATCGCCGAGTTCACCACCGTCACCGGGATATGGCCGTTCCATGCGCCCTGGCGATTCAACTCGAACAGTTCAGGTGCCAGCGTGCGGCCCAGGTTCAATGTCGGCAGGCCGGTGCGCTCGGCGCACGCACGGATCAGCTGCGAGCCACCGATCCAGGTCACGGTCTCGTCCACGCCGGCACGGCGCAGCGCTTCGATGCTGACCAGCGAATCCTTGCCGCCGCCGATGGCCACCAGCGCGTGCGGCTGCAGGCCCAGCGACGCCGCCTGCACGGCCTCGCCCTGCACCGGCAACCGGAAGCGGCCGCGCAGGTTCAGGCCATTGCGGTAGGCGAATTCGCCCAGGCCGTTGAGGTAAATGGTCTCCACCAGTGCGGCGGTATCGGCATCGATGCTGTAGCTGTCGATGCTGACCGTCTCCGGCACGCCCGCCTTGTAGTAGCTGACACCGGCGATCAGATGCAGCAGCTGCAGCGCACGCTGCACGGCGGCGGCACGCGCCTCGTCCAGCACGAACGGGGCGCCCGGCACGGTGATGGTTTCCACCATCTCCGGGCCGTCATCAAAGGCATAGACCAGCCTGGCCACGCCGGTCTCCGCGGCGAATTCGCAGCGGACGAAGCGGAAGCGGGAAACCTGGTGTTTGTCGAAAGCAGTCATGGTGTATCCGGTCAGGCACGGGCCCGCGCGATGGTGCGCGGCGTGTCGGTGGGCGGGTGCAGGGCGCGCGCGGCGATCATTCGATCACGTCTTCGCGCGGCAGCATCCGCTGGTTGTAGGTGTTGGCCATCGAATAGCCGTAGGCGCCGGCATCGGCGATCAGCATCACGTCGTCCGGCGCGGTCGACACCGGCAGCTTGCGGCGCTTGCCGAACACATCGCTGGATTCGCAGATCGGGCCGACCACATCGAACGCCGCCTCGGCATACCCACCCTGGCGGCTTAGGTTCTCGATGTCGTGCCAGGCGTCGTACAGCGCCGGGCGCATCAATGCGTTCATGCCGGCATCCAGGCCGACGCGGCGCACGCCGTCCTTTTCCACCACCTGGGTGGCGTGGGTCAGCAGCACGCCGGATTCGGCCACCAGGTAGCGGCCCGGCTCGATCGCCAGGCGGAACGCCGGATGCAGCGCCTTGACCTCGGCCAGGCCCTCGGCCCAGGCATCCAGATCGAACGGCTCGTCCTCGGCGGAATACGGAATCGGCAGGCCGCCACCGATGTCGATGGTCTGCACGCTGCCGATGCGGCGGGCGAAACCGGCCAGCTCATCGCACATCAGGCGCCAGTGCTGCGCGGTCTCCACGCCGCTGCCCAGGTGCGCATGCAGGCCGACCACGCGGCTGCCCAGATCGGTGGCCGCGCGCACGAACTCGTCGACACGGGCGATCGGCAGGCCGAACTTGGACTCCTTGCCACCGGTACGGACCTTGGCGTGGTGGCCTTCGCCACGGCCCAGGTCGACGCGCAGCCACAGCTCGCGGTTGCGGAACAGGTCCGGCCAGCGCTGCAGTGCCTCGACGTTGTCGACCGTCACCGTCACGCCCAGCGCGAATGCGGCTTCGTATTCGCTGCGCGGGCAGAAGCTGGGGGTGAACAGCACGCGCTTGGGCGACAGTTCCGGCAGGTGCTGGAACACGTGCTTCAGCTCGCCATGCGACACGCATTCCAGGCCGAAGCCTTCGGCTTCCAGCAGCTGCAGGATGGCCGGGTGGCTGTTGGCCTTGATCGCGTAGTAGCGCTGGTCGATCGGCTTGATCGCGGCCAGCGCGCGGGCGCGGGCGCGCACGGTCGGCAGGTGGTAGACGTAGCGCGGCGTACCGGCATCGGCCAGCTGCAGCAGGTGCGCACGCTGGCCGCGCCACCACGGCGTGCCACGCGGGCGCACGGTGCCGGCGATCTCGCGCCAGCGCGGGCCGAACACTTCGGTCTCTTCCACCGGCATCGCGCCGCTGTCGATCAGCTCGGCGTGCAGCACCGGCAGCAGGCCATCGGCATCGGCCTCGTCGATGACGAAGGTCAGGTTCAGGTCATTGGACGACTGCGAGATCATGTGCACGCGCTCGCGGCCGAAGGTGGCCCACACGTCCGACAGCTTGTGCAGCAGCGAACGCATGCCACGGCCCACCAGGGTGATCGCCGCACACGGCACGATCACCTTCACCTTGCAGATCTGCGACAGGTCGGCCGAAAGCGCGGCCAGCACATCGGTGTTGACCAGATTCTCGGACGGGTCCAGCGACACGGTGACGTTGGTTTCGGCCGAACCGATCAGGTCCACCGACAGGCCGTGCTTCTTGAACAGATTGAACACATCGGCCAGGAAGCCGACCTGCTGCCACATGCCGATGCCTTCCATGGACACCAGCACGATGCCGTTGCGGCGGCTGATCGCCTTCACCCCCGGTACCGGCGCGGCGCTGCCGTCGATGCTGGTGCCCGGCAGTTCCGGGCGCTCGGTATCGAGGATGGCCATCGGTACGCCGGCATCGCGGCACGGCTTGATCGAGCGCGGGTGCAGCACCTTGGCGCCGGTGGTGGCGATTTCCTGCGCCTCGTAATAGTCCAGGCGGGTCAGCAGGCGCGCGTCCGGCACATCCTTCGGGTTGGCACTGAACATGCCCGGCACATCGGTCCAGATCTCCACGCGGCTGGCACCGAGCAGCGCACCGAAGTACGCCGCCGAGGTATCCGAGCCACCGCGGCCGAGGATGGCGGTACCGCCATCGGCGTGCCGCGAGATGAAGCCCTGGGTGATCAGCAGGCGGGTCGGCTGCGCGCGGAAGCGCTGCACCCATTCCGCGTCGGCGCGCCACTGGCAGTTCACCGACAGGCGCTGCGACCAGTCGCTCTGGTTCGGCTGCGGCGGCATCGCGTCCAGCCACTGGCGGGCATCCATCCAGCCCATGTCCAGGCCCGAAGCGTGCAGGTAGGCCGCACCCAGGGTGGAGGACAGCAGCTCGCCCTGGCCCAGCACTTCGGCCTGCCAGTCGAGCGGACGGGTGGCTGCACGCGCATCGTCGAGCAGGCCCTGCAGCGCGGCGAGGCGATCGGCCAGCACCTCGCGGCCCAGGCCGAGTTCAACCAGGAAGGCCTCGTGGCGTTCGACCAGCGCCGCCACGCGGTCCCGGCTGTCGGGCGCGCCATCGGCGATCGCGGTCAGTTCGTTGGTGACCCCGGACAGCGCCGACACCACCACCAGCACGCGCGAGCCGGTCTCTTCCGCGCGTTTTTTCGCCAACTTCCCGATCGTGTCCCAGCGGTGACGACGCGACACCGAGGTGCCGCCGAACTTCAGTACGATCCAACGATCGACAAGGGGGGAAGCTGACATGGATTGGCTATGTAGAATGTGGGGAAGCCGCCCTCGGGGGCGGAACCTTTGATTCTAAGCGCAATATCCCCGTAGATGGCCGTCCTCCGTTACCTGCAGCTCGATGTCTTCGCCCCCCGCCCCGGCACCGGCAACCCGTTGGGCGTCATCCTGGACGCCGACGGGCTCCCCAGCAGCCAGATGCAGGCCCTGGCCGCCTGGCTGAACCTGTCCGAGACGGTGTTCTTCCTGCGCCCCAGCACGCCGGGCGCCGACTACCACATCCGCATCTTCACCCCGACCCGCGAGCTGGCCTTCGCCGGCCACCCCAGCGTCGGCGCCGCCTGGGCGGCGGTGACCTGCGGCCTGGCGCAACCGCACGACGGTTCCCTGCTGCAGCAATGCGCGGCGGGGTTGCTGCCGGTACGGGTGAGCGGCCCGGCCGAGGCACTGCAGATCCAGCTGGCCAGCCCACCGGCGCGGCAACTGGACACAGCGGCCGACGGAGCGCCCGAAGCGCTGCTGGCGCTGGCCGACAGCGGGCACGTGCCCGAACTATGGGACAACGGCGCACGCTGGTGGCTGTTGCCGCTGCGCGACGCCGCCGCCGTACGCAACCTTGTGCCGGACATGGCCACGCTGGCCGACTGGAGCCTCGCCACCGACGCGACCGGTGTGGCCGTGTTCGCCGACGAGGCCGGCGACGACCACACCCGGGTGGTGCGCGCCTTCTGCCCCGCTGATGCAGCCGCCGTGCCCGAGGATCCAGTGACAGGCAGCGCCAATGCGCTGATCGGTGCCTGGCTGCGCCAGCGCAATGCCCTGCCCGGCCGCGAGGGCCGCTACGTCGCCAGCCAGGGCCGCGAAGTCGGCCGCGATGGTCGCGTACAGGTCGAGGTTGATGCGCAGGGCACGGTGTGGATCGGCGGCCAGGTGCAGTGCGTGATCGACGGCAGCATCCATTGGTAGCACCGGGCCACGCACGGCGAATGCCGCGCACGGTCGCCGGGCATGGCCCGGCGCTACCGTATCCCCTCTCGTTTTACGGAGTTTGCCCCCTATGACCACCCGCCGTTTCCTGCAGCTGGACGTGTTCTCCCCGCGCGCCGGCGCTGGCAATCCGCTGGCCGTGGTACTCGATGCCGAGGGCCTGGACGACGCCAGCATGCAGGCCATCGCGCGCTGGACGCGCCTGCCCGAAACCACCTTCGTGTTCCCGCCGCAGGTGCCGGGCGCCAGCTATCGATTGCGCATGTTCAGCCCGCAGAAGGAAGTACCGTTCGCGGGCCACCCCAGCGTCGGCACCGCGCATGCGGTGCTGCAGGCGGGCCTGGCCGCAGCGGTCGACGGCGTGCTGGTGCAGGACGGCATTGCCGGCGCGCTGCCGCTGCGCGTCAGCGGTGAGGGTACGCAGCAGCGCATCGCCATCCGCACCCCGCGCGCGCAGCTGGCCGAAACCGCTGAGGCCACCGATCCGCGCCTGCAGGCCGCGCTGAAGGACTGGCCGCTGGGCACACTGCCGCCGGCACGCATGCAGGGCGGCCGCAGCTGGTGGGTGGTGCAGGTGGCCGACGAGGCCGCATTGCGCGCGCTGCAGCCAGACTGGGATGCAGTGGCCGCACTGGCTGAATCCACCGACAGCATGGGCGTGTTCGCCTATGCCTTCAGCGATGGCAGCGAGGGTTTCGACCTGGCCGTACGTGCCTTCGTCGGCAATGGACGCCGCTTCGAGGACGCCGCCTCGGGTGCGGCCAATGCGGTGCTGGCCGCGTGGCTGGACCTGCGTGACGCGCTGCCGCGTGGACGGACGCCGTTTGAAGTCAGCCAGGGCCGCGAAGTCGGCCATGACGCGCGCCTGACCCTGCTGATCGACCAGGACGGCGAGGTCTGGTCGGGCGGCCAGGTGCAGACGGTGATCAGCGGCACCATCGATTGGTAAACACCATCGAGGTGGAGCCGAAGGCAGCGGCAGGAGCCGCTGCCAACGTCGGACGCGACGGCCCGGAGGGTGGCGGCCAGGAAGGCCGCCATAACGCTGGCCGGCTGTTACCTGGACCTCGACATCATGCGGTTGCCGGCCAGCGGCCGGCACTACCCTCAGCCCAGCTCGGCTTCCAGGGTGATCGGCACCGCGCTCAGCGCCTTGGACACCGGGCAGTTCTGCTTGGCGTCATCGGCAATCGCACGGAACTGCGTCGCGTCGATACCCGGCACCACTGCCTTCACCTTCAGCCGGATCTGCGACAGCTGCGGGCCGCCCTCCAATGACAGATCGACCTTGGCTTCGGTATCCAGCGAGGTCGGGGTAAAGCCGGCTTCGCCGAGCTTGGCCGACAGCGCCATGGTGAAGCAACCGGCGTGCGCAGCAGCGATGAGCTCTTCCGGATTGGTGCCCTTTTCGTCGCCGAAACGGCTGTTGAAGCCGTAGCGTGTCTTGTCCAGCAGCCCGCTCTGCGGCGTGCTCAGCTGCCCCTTGCCCGACTTCAGATCGCCTTCCCAGTGCGCGGTGGCGTGTCGCGAGATTCCCATGTGCTGCTCCTGCGTGACGGTGATGAACGGTCACCCTCGCACGGGAGGCGTTAGCCCTGCGTCGCTCCGCCGCACGCCGCAGGTCGCCTTCCGAACCCGGCGCGTGGACACTTTCTCACCAGCCGGAAACGCATTTTTCTCTTGTTTTCAGTGGTTTCGCGCATTCCGCTGATGGGCGGGCGTGGGCCGTAGCGCGCGCTGCCACACCCCCGTCCCCCACTGCGCGCCATGTACTGAATCGGCCTGGATATGAAAAAACATGCACTTTCCGCGCTTCGGGCTATTGGCGGCGCCCAAGAGTTGCCCTACATTGCGCTTGCCGACGGGGTTCGGCGCCGACCAAACAACCAACCGTTCACGGAACAGGAAACCATGGCAAAGACCGCTAAGAAGGCTGCCCCGAAGAAGGCAGTGAAGAAAGTCGCGACGAAGGCAGCCGCCAAGCCGGCCGCTCCGAAGCCGATCAAGGAAGTGCTGACCAAGTCCGGCCTGGTTGCACACATCGCTGAAGCCTCCGGCGTCGTCGCCAAGGACGTCCGCGCTGTGCTGGCCTCGCTGGAAAGCGCCGTTGCCTCCTCGGTGCACAAGAAGGGCGCTGGCTCCTTCACCCTGCCGGGCCTGCTGAAGATCACCACCGTCAATGTGCCGGCCAAGCCGAAGCGCAAGGGCATCAACCCGTTCACCAAGGAAGAGCAGTGGTTCGCTGCCAAGCCGGCCACCACCAAGCTGAAGGTGCGTCCGCTGAAGAAGCTGAAGGACGCCGCGCTGTAAGCGCGCGCCCCAACGCGGATTCCGACGGGACGGCTCTGGCCGTCCCGTTTTCTTTTGCACGTTCCCGGCAGCAGGTCCACGCCACGCGTGGATGCGCTGCCCCGGGGCATCCGCAACACAGCGTTGCCGCATACTGGAAAATCCCCGTTCAAGCCCGTCGCCATTAGCCATGCGCGGCCTGAGCAGGCCCCGGAACGTACCGGGTGGAACACTGCGTGCAGCCCCGGCCATCGCCGCCGGGCACGGCCTTGCCTAAGGTGGGCACATCCTCCACAGCTACGGCGAGCATCCCCTCATGGCCAGCCCCTCCACCCGCTACCGGATCTCGGTGACCCCCATCGAAAAGGACGGGTTGCAGTGCACCGGGCGCTGCACCATCGAACTGGAACATCGCGCCAGCCGCGACCTGATGCGCCTGCTGGAAGCGGCGCCACGCACCGCTGGCATCAGCGGTGATGAACGCGCGACCCTGGTGATTGCCACCCAGCTGCTGCGCGACATCGTGCAGCGCCACGCAGAGACCGATGGACATGCGTTGGCCGCCATCGCCGGGCAGGTGCTGCCGGCACTGGATGCGCTGGAGCAGTTGCCCTCCTCCCGCTGATTCCCGCGCAGCCGATACACTGTCTCCCCCACATCGCCTCGGGGAGGAGGCATGCGCAGGACGCTTTTCCTGATCGTGCCCCTGACGCTGCTCGGCTGCTCCAGGCCTGCGGCAGCGCCCGATGTTGCGCCAGCGCCGGCTGTCGCCAGCGCCGGAACGCAGGGCATCGCCGGCACCGAAGCGGCGTCCCTGCAGACACCGGCGATCGATCCGCTGTTTGCTGCGGTCTCTGCCGACGCCCAACCACCATCGGTGATGCTCAACCGCTACGTGATCGCGCTGCTCAACCGCAACCGCAGCGCCAGCGACGCGGCATGGGCGATTCCACCGGCCGACCCGCACCGCGCAGATGACGCTGCCATACGCCAGCTGCAGGGCGTGCGTACGCTGCGGCTGGACAGCGAGCCCCCGGTGGCACGCGACGGCCAGCATCCTCCCCAGCTGCTGGAGGTGCCGGTGCGGATCCGCGCGGTCACCACCCAAGGGACCTTCCGCTTCGGCGGCTGGTACCGCGTGCAGCCCAGTGCTGATGGCCGCGGCTGGCAGATCCAGTCGGCGCAACTGCGGCCAACGCTGGACTGAACCGTTGCAGCGGCATGCACGCGCGATTCAGCCGTCCCGGCTACTCTTTCCTCCATCCTTTCCCAGTCCAGCGGTCACCGCCATGCGCCTGCGTTCCCTGATGACCCGCGTCGCCGCCTCCACCGTGCTGATCGCCGCCGCGATCGGCGCGCAGGCCGCCCCATCCATTTCCGGCCGCGAACTGTCGGTCGGCGCCAGCGATGTGCAGCAGTATCTCGATGGCAGCTTCCCGCGCACCCAGGACGCGCTGGGCGGACTGATCGCCCTCACCATGAGCCACCCCCAGCTGAGCCTCCCGGCCGGCGAGCGCTTGAATCTTGGCATGGACGTGGCACTGGCCACTGCCGGTGGCAATCCGGCCAAACTGGGTACGGTGAAGCTCAGCAGCGGCCTGCGCTACGACGCGCAGACCCAGGGGTTCCACCTGCAGCAGCCGAGCGTGGATGACTTCATCCCGGCCAACCAGGGCGGTCGTCTCGACTCCCGTACCCGCGGCCTGCTAAACGCCTGGCTGAGCGACTACGCCCAGCGGGAGCCGATCTACAAGCTGGACCCGGCCGTGGCCGGCATGCTTGGCGCGCTGCAGGTGCAGTCGGCACAGGTGAAGAACGGCAAGCTGGTGGTCACCTTCAACCAGAACCTGGGCAACCTGGTGCCGGCAGGCGTGCTGGGCAAGTAAGGTGGTGCCGGCCAGCGGCCGGCACTACCGGCAGCGCATCAGGCGGCAAGTGCCTTGACCACCGCCTCGCTGAAAGCTGGGATGTCGTCCGGCTTGCGGCTGGTGATCACGTTGCCGTCGACCACGACCTCGGCATCGCGCCAGTTCGCCCCCGCATTGGTCAGATCCTGCTGCAGGGACGGCCAGGACGTCAGCTCGCGGCCATCGGCGAGGCCACTGTTGATCAGCAGCCACGGGCCATGGCAGATCGCCGCCACAGGCTTGCCGGCTTCGTCTACTGCGCGGACGAAGCCGAGTACAGCCTCGTCGGTACGCAGCGTGTCCGGATTGATGACCCCTCCCGGCAGCACCAGGGCATCGAAGCTGGCCGGATCGGCCTCATCCAGCGGAATATCCACTGCAACGGCGTCGCCCCAGTCCTTCTCTTTCCAGCCCTTGATCGTCGCCTCCTTTGCAGGCGACACGACGCTGACGCGCGCGCCTTCGGCTTCCAGCAGACGCTTGGGTTCGGTCAGTTCGGACTGTTCAAAGCCGTGGGTGGCAAGGATGGCAATCTGCTTGCCCTTCAATCGTTCTGCCATGGGTGCACTCCGGTTGGGGGTGCCGACAGAATGGAAGAACGGCCCTTGCACGGCGGTGACCCTGCCGTGCACGGCAGGTGGAGAGCCTCCGGGTGGTGGCGGGGGGGG